>CAYMJG010000028.1:24036-28400 GCA_964390855.1 uncultured Eubacteriales bacterium
TCTGTCTGGCTGATGCCGTATGTTGGCGCCGGGTAGCCGCCGAAGGTATACGCCTGATCAATGCCGGTGTAGCCTTCTGTAATGTCGATGGTATCCGGCCCGGTAATATACGGCCAGCTAGGTAGCTGTACGTGTGTGGACGAATCACTCGATGGCTCTAGGATTAAACCCCAATGCGCGTAAAGTGTCATGTCCGCTGTCACCTTATCATTTGAAAAATCCCATTTGGAACCTCCGTTCAAGGCGGTGTACCAACCAAGGAACATCATACCGCTAAGGGAAGGGTTACCAGGCGCGGTGACAGTGGCATCGTGCTTAACGGTGACGCTTTCCGGCTTCGGGCTGCCGCCGTTCGGGTCAAAGGTTACCGTAAAGGTTCCCGGCTTCACCACTACAGATGCGGTCTTGACGATATCGTATGCTGACTTCACTCTGGCAGCTGTCGTTTCAGCGATCACAGAATATCCGCTACTGAAAACAGTGCTAGTGGGTGCTTGACCATCAGTATATGTTACAATAGCTGTTCCGGCGTTTTTGCCTGTCACAACTCCGTTCTGGTCAATGGATGCGACGGTGTTGTTGTCAACCGACCAGCTTCCAAACCGTTGGCCTTTGTAGCCGTCATCAAAAGTAACAGCCAGCCTGCCTGTTTCACCGGTATACACTATCAATGGGTTTGGAGCGATTGTAAATGCCGGTAAAACCGTGACCGTACAATTCTGCTGCGCGCCGGTTGCGGTATTGGTAAATGTAACTACGGTGGCGCCGGGTTTAAGACCGGTCACCTTCGCCCCATTTATGCCGGGTATGGTATGTTTCGCGTTAATTACTATAGGCGAGATGTTGCTTTCTTCAACCGAGACGACTGTACTGTCGGCAACCGACCAAGTTCCGGACTTTTCTCCCGTATAACTATCGTCGTATTTCACAACGAGCCTTTCCGTATCGCCGTTACTGATCGTCAATGGGTTCGGTACGATTTTCATATTGGCCCTGTTGATTTTAATAGAGTACTGTTTTTGTACAGGAATCGCTTCGGGAGCCCACTCCGAAGCAGGAAGAGAAACCGTCACCAGTATGTTGTTTTCACCGATCTGAAGGGGGACTTCCGCCGCTTCTCCTTCTTTCACCGCGATACCGTTAACCAGAACTGTTGTAACAGCGTCGCCGGCCACTTTTTCCGGGGTTACTTTCACGCTTTTGACGCTGTTTTCCACATCCAGGGCGTAGTTCGTCTTAAGCGGGTCGAAGGCCGGAGTGAGCTGCAAAGGAATATTAGCATAATAGTCGTCTTTTACACCTTGCAGGCTTATATTCCGCAGAGAGAAATCCAAATCAATCGCAGCCCTCATACTATTTTCCTTGGGAGTAACTACCGTGGCCGCGCCGGGAAAGTCTTGGGAGGCAAGGGCTATTGCCGAAATCTTGACAGGAGCGTATCCGCCGTGTCCTAAAAACGACCGTGGTATGAAGCAACCGATTACACCATCCGTATTGGTGAAATAGGATTCTCCTGCAATGGTTACTTTTTTGCCCGCCAGGGGTTTACCGCTGTTCTTGTCTTTGACTTCAAGTCTTAGATAAGCGCGGGAAGAACCGGAACTCCCTTGAATGAGCTCAGCCCAGACGTCCTTTGCGGTGTCGCCGCCCCGGGTTGCAATTACCGTGGGTTTACCGCTAACATAAATTTTTCCGCCACCCCCGAGGCCTGCTCCGTCTTTGCCGCCTGTGGAAAAAACGGAGCCGCCGTTAATGGTGATTGGTCCGGGAATAAAATCTGTTTCTTTCTGGCCAAATAAGGCGTCCAATGTTCTCAGACCAGCCCTGCCAATACCGGCTGAATTAGGCCCGCCCTGAGCGATTACAATCCCGTCATTGATGGTCAGGCTGTCGCCTGGAAGAACGACAATGCCGGAGCCGCCCTCACCGTTGACGGAAGGAAATAGGGCGCCAAGAACCGAGGAGAAGAATTGATTTAAGGCATCTCTAGCCTCCTCCGGGGCTCCTCCCTCGTCCAGGGCCTTATTGAAGTTATTAATCCCCTCTTTAAAAAACTCAGAGGGGGATAAGTCCTTAAATAAATCAACAGGCGCGTTGCCCACGGCAAACATCTGGCCGCCGTTAATCACGGTGGAAGCCCCGCTCAAACCGGCGCCCTTATCGTTTATAGCGCTGACGGTTCCACCGTTGATCTCGATTTGCCTGCCCTGGATAGCCGCGTTGTACATAGGACCATTATTGGAAGATCCCCGGGCCGTAACCGTACCGCCGTTGATGATCAGTCTGCCTAAGAAATTCCCTCGATCACGGGGATCGAAAGAATCAAGAACCTTTACTCCGCTCATGGCGTATATGCCGGGATGATTGTCGGCGGACGCTGTTACTGAGCCGCCATTAATAACAATAGTTTCTCCCGGAAAAATAAAAAATCCGTCTTCTCTGGATTGTGACTCAAACGCCGATAAAAAGCTGTTATTCCACATGCCCCCCAAAATGCCTTTATTGCCAATTCCCGGGCAGCGTTCCTCATGGCTTATGGCCGTGACCTCGCCGCCATTTATGGTAACGACGCCGATCAGATCGCCGAGACCCACCCCGTTGAAACCGCCGGTAGCCGTAATAGTGCCGCCGTTAATGCTCACAGAACCGCTGAAAAATCCTGAATTTCCGCCGATGCCGGGACCATTTTCACCACCTTGGGCGGACAGGCAGGCGTCGGCATCGTTTAAGCCGACTGCCTTATCAATAATCAAATGCACCCCGTCGCCCACACGTACGCCGGCCCCTCCGCTGCCGCCAGTCAGACTGCAATCACCATTGACGAACAGCGTGTCCGTATGGGAGTAAGGCGCAGGCTGATCAGCGTTACTTTTGTTATAGGGCCAAATGTTATAGTTGATGCCCGGCACATTGTCGAAATCAATTGCGGATTTGGATGCCGGGGCGCTGAGTTTCAGATTCTCAATGGTAAGTTCAAGCGGCCCGAGCCTGGGGGTGACGGCTATGCTGGCTCCCGCCAGTGTTTTACCGTCCGAAGAGCCAATCACCTTTACTTTAGAGACGGTAATTGCAATCGTGATTATGCCTTTATAACCGTTACCCAGCCGGTAGTTTCCATCTGTGGTTATCAGAACGTTACCGGATGGGATCAGCTTAGCCCCGGTCGATGAGTTGTCGGCTAAGGCTTTTCCCGGTGTAATTGGGCAAAACAGCATCAACGCCGCCAACATTATGGGCAGGATTTTTTTTGCTTTGATCCTCACTTATTTTATTCCTCCTTTTCATTATCCGCGTATGGCGAACAGCATATTGTCCACTGTCAGACGCAGGGGCATGATGCTTTTTTCGTCCGGGACCGGTTCAGGCCAGCATATGGCCTTTTCTTCCAGCGTGATGTCTTTGAAGCAGCTTAAATCTTCTAGACTGCTGAAAGGCATGGTCTTTATGATATCGCGCATATTGAAGATGATTTTGTTGCCATGCTCGAATTCCACCAGCAGGGTATAATCATCGTTGGGCGTGACCTTGAGTATTTTACTCATCGAGTGAAACCCCCTTCCGGATTTGGAGGACGTTTCGGACATAAAAAATCCCCCATACTTAAAAAGTATAGAGGATGAATTTTTATTTCTGTATCTACCGAACGGTATATTTTGGACGGAGAATTATAAAAGCTTCAGCTTTTGCGCCTTTTTCACCGCTGCCGTCCTGCCGCCAACCTCCAGTTTCAGGTAGATATTATGCAGATGGGTCTGCACGGTGCCGGCGGCAACATAAAGTTTTTTGGCAATCTCATCCCTCTTGAGGCCATCCGCGGCCAGGGTGAGGATTTCAAGCTCCCTCGCCGACAGGGAAACTGTGCTCTGTGTGGAACGCTTCAGGCTCTCCATATACTGTGTGCAGGCTTTAAGCACTTCCCTTATGTATGCGTCCCGCGAATCAGTATGGGCGATGTGCCTGACCATGTCTATGACGGCGGGCGCATACTCGGCGAAGGGCAGGATGATGTGGTCCTCCCGCGCCATGCCGAAGGCTTCGCGGAGGGCGGCGCAGCCTTGCTCCATGCCGTAAAGCGGATATTTCGCCGCCGCCCTGAAAATCTGATTGTGCAGAAAGCCGAGCTGGTTGTGGCAGATGGCGAAATAACGGACAAATTCATCTGTGAGTATTTCGAGCTTGATGTAATTCCTGGCGAGCAGAAGCGCCTTGCCGTAAACGATATAATTAAGGCCCAGGCCTTCGTAGAAAAAGTGCGCGGGGGACATATCCCCTGTTTGCAGCCACAGGGGGATGCCGTCGAGAAGGGAGAGGCAGCCGTAAACATATCCTTCCACGATCTCAAGCCCGGTGTTGTAATAGGGGTT
>CAYMJG010000029.1:0-28092 GCA_964390855.1 uncultured Eubacteriales bacterium
GCGTCAGTTAACATACTAAACGACTACAGCGATTATAAAAGCGGTCTGGATGAAACCCTGTTCGGCCTGGTCAGCCTGCCGCTGGCGATAAACACAATTGCCGGTGTAATCAAAAACAGTGAAAACATCCCGGCCCTAGTCCCTTTCCTGGGCAAAAACGTTGTTGTAATTCTTTCCACAATGTTCCTGATAGCGCTGGGCTTGTTTCTTTCGTAGGCGTCAAACGTAACAAAAAATTATTCTTCTTCCGTTAGGGCGGGCTTAAGCCCGCCCTTTTTGGCGCCGGACGTCAGCTGTGCGGCTGAAGCGGCGCCTGCCTCACCCGGTGATGTCGGCGTGGTATTCCTGCAGGGATTTGACCTCCCGGAAATTGTTTTCTTTATACGCCGCGATACCTCTGGCGCTGGCCAGGGCCGCCGCCAGGGTGGTGATATACGGAACGTTGTTCCGGATGGCCGTCTTGCGGATATATGAGTCATCGTACTGGCTGCGTTTCCCCGAGGGAGTGTTGATTACCAGGTTGATTTCATTGTTGGTAACGCCGTCGACGATGTTGGGACGGCCTTCATAGAGTTTTTTAATTTCTTCGGCGGCTACCCCGTGTTTTTTCAGGTAACTGCACGTCCCCGCCGTCGCTTTTATTTTAAAATCGAGCCTGGCAAACTCCCTGGCGATTTCCAACACGGCCGGCTTGTCCTGATCGGGCACGCTTAAAAGGACGGCGCCTGATGTGGGCAAGGAGGTCCGGGTAGCTTCCTGGGCCTTGTAATAGGCCAGGCCAAAGCAGCCGGCAATCCCCAGCACCTCGCCGGTGGAACGCATCTCCGGGCCCAGTACCGGGTCGACCTCCTGGAACATATTAAAGGGGAAGACCGCCTCTTTGACCCCGTAATGAGGAATTTTTTTTGCGGCCAGACTTTTGACGGAGAAATTCTTACCGGTTTCCACCGCCAGCATGATTTCCGTGGCAACCCTGGCCATCGAAACACTGCACACTTTTGAAACCAGGGGGACCGTCCTGGAGGCCCGCGGATTCGCTTCCAGCACATAAACCCGGTCACCGGTAATAGCATACTGCATATTCATCAGCCCGACCACGTTCAGTTCCCTGGCGATCCTCCTGGTATATTCCACAATGGTCGCTATATGACGGCCGGGAATGCTGATCGGCGGGATCACGCAGGCTGAGTCTCCGGAGTGGATCCCGGCCAGTTCGATATGCTCCATCACCGCCGGCACAAAGGCGTCGGCGCCGTCGGCGATGGCGTCGGCCTCCGCTTCTATGGCGTCCGTCAAAAACCTGTCAATCAGGATCGGCCTGTCCGGTGTCACACCCACAGCGGCCGCCACATAGCGGCGGAGAGCCTCTTCGTCGTAAACCACTTCCATGCCGCGCCCGCCCAGGACATAGGAGGGGCGGACCATCAGCGGATAGCCGATGCGGCCGGCGATAACCAGAGCCTCATCAATATTCACCGCCATGCCGGACTCCGGCATGGGAATAGCGAGCTGATCCATAATCCGGCGAAAACGGTCGCGGTCTTCGGCCAGGTCGATTGTTTCCGGCGACGTGCCGAGGATACGCACACCGGCTTTTTCCAGGTCGGCGGCGATATTCAAGGGAGTTTGCCCGCCGAACTGGACAATCACCCCCAGTGGTTTTTCTTTTTCATAGATACTCAGGACATCCTCTACCGTCAGCGGTTCAAAATACAGTTTGTCGGAGGTGTCATAATCAGTGGAAACAGTTTCCGGGTTGCAGTTGACCATGATGGTCTCATAACCCAGGTCGCGCAGGGCAAAAGCAGTATGCACGCAGCAATAGTCAAACTCGATGCCCTGGCCGATGCGGTTCGGACCGCCGCCCAGGATCATCACCTTTTGCTTATCGCCGGCCACTGTCCGGTCCGGAGCATTATAAGTGGAAAAATAGTAAGACGCGTTTTCCACGCCGCTGACAGGCACGGCTTCCCAGGCCTCCACCGCCCCGATGGCGATCCGGCGGCGGCGGATTTCCGTTTCCGGCAGGTCTAAAAGCATGGCCAAATAACGGTCGGCAAAACCGTCTTTTTTTGCCCGCAGCAGCAGTTCATCCGGCAAGCCCCGATTTTTATACCTGATCATCTCTTCTTCCAGGAGCACCAGTTCCTTCATCTGCTGAATGAACCAGGGCTTGATATGGGTCAGGCAATGCAGGCGCTCAATACCGGCCCCCTTGCGCAGCGCCTCATACATGATAAACTGGCGTTCACTGGAGGGTTCCGCCAGCATGGCCAGCAATTCATCTAAAGAGCGGCGGTTAAAATCCTTGGCAAACCCCAGGCCGTAACGGTTAATCTCCAGGGAGCGGATGGCTTTCTGAAAAGCCTCCTTGTAGTTTTTGCCGATGCTCATTACCTCACCGACGGCGCGCATCTGTGTCCCCAGCTTGTCCAGGGAACCGGGGAATTTTTCAAAAGCCCAGCGGGCAAACTTGATTACCACATAGTCACCCCAAGGGGTGTATTTGTCCAGGGTTCCTTCCCGCCAGTAGGGGATTTCGTCCAGGGTCAGGCCGGTTGCCAGCATGGCGGAGATCAAGGCGATGGGGAAACCGGTGGCCTTGGATGCCAGGGCCGACGAACGTGACGTGCGCGGGTTGATCTCCACAATCACCACCCGGCCCGTTTGCGGATCGTGGGCGAATTGGATGTTCGTCCCGCCGATGACATCGATGGCCTGCACAATGTCATAGGCATATTTTTGCAGACGCTGCTGCAGTGCGGGGTCAATGGTCAGCATCGGGGCCGAACAAAAGGAATCACCGGTGTGCACGCCCATGGCGTCAATATTTTCGATATAGCAAACGGTGATCATCTGGTTTTTGGCGTCCCGCACCACTTCCAGCTCCAGCTCTTCCCAGCCCAGGACCGATTCCTCAATCAGCACCTGTCCCACCAGACTGGCGGCAATGCCGCGGCCGGCCACATTTCGCAGTTCCTCCACGTTGTAAACCAGTCCGCCGCCGGTGCCCCCCATGGTGTAGGCCGGGCGGATCACCACCGGATAACCGAGCTCAAGGGCGATATGCTCGGCTTCTTCCACGCTGTACGCCGGCTTGCTTTGGGGCATGGCAATACCCAGCCGGTCCATGGTCTCTTTGAAAATGAGACGGTCCTCCCCGCGCTCAATGGCCTCAATCTGTACGCCGATCACCTCAACACCGTATTTGTCGAGGACACCGGCCTTATAAAGCTCCAAACTCAAATTAAGACCTGACTGGCCGCCTAAATTCGGTAGCAGCGCGTCAGGCCTCTCTTTAGCAATTATTTCGGACAGGCTTTTTAAATTTAGCGGTTCAATGTAGGTCGCATCCGCAATGCCTGGATCCGTCATAATCGTGGCCGGGTTGGAATTGACCAGTACTACCCGGTACCCCAGCCTGCGCAGGGCTTTGCAGGCCTGGGTACCGGAATAGTCAAATTCGCAAGCCTGCCCGATGATAATCGGCCCTGAACCAATAATCAGGATCTTATTGATGTCGGTCCTTTTTGGCATACTAAGCCTCCTAAAATTACACAGCACCAAACTGTGTCTCTTTGATAAACTTTCATCAAGCGTATATTATATCAAAAATATATCAAGTTAGTAAGATGATATTTAAAGAACCATTTGGCCGGCCAGTTATTGGCACGGGGGCGGTCGTCCCTCCCAAGGATTTGACAAATTCCAACGAAGGCAGGTGATGCTGCCGTTTTATTATCGCCCGTGCCAATTTAGCTGTTGCCCCAGTGGCCCGGCCAAGGGCAAAAATACCAGCCGTAAAAGACAGGGGTTTTTGGCGCCGGAGTCGAATATTGTCGAATATTTCATAGTCAACGTGGGAGGGGCTCAAATGAATATCGCCATGTTTTCCGACAGCTACTATCCCTATGTCAGCGGGGTTGTACGCTCCATTGAACTATTTCGTCATGAGCTCAAGAAACTGGGTCACAATGTCTACATTTTTGCTCCGTCTTACCGCCGGCAAAGGGAAGAAGAGGGGGTTTTTCGTTTTCCGTCCATAACCGCCCCCACTTTGAAGGATTTTTCCCTGGCCTTGCCCTACGCCCCGGGGGCGGGAAAGATAATCCAGGATCTAAAAATTGATCTGGTCCACTGTCACTCCCCATTCCTGCTGGGCATGGTGGGAGCGCGTACGGCCAAACGCAACAACCTGCCGCTGGTCTTCACCCACCACACCCTGTACGACCTCTATGTCCATTATCTGCCCCTGTTTCAGGGTCTGGCCCGCAGGCTGGTGCTGGACTTTGTACGCCGGTTTTGCAATAACTGCAACCTGGTAATCACACCCACCAAAATGCTGGCGGAACGACTGCGGGAGCTGGGCATAACAGCGCCCCTGCAGGCCATCCCAACCGGCCTGAAAATGGAGGAGTACGCCAACCCCGACCCTAGTTGGCTGCGCCGGGAGTACAATATCGGGCCTGAAGAAAAAATACTGCTTTGCGTAGCCAGGTTCGGCAAAGAAAAAAACCTTGATATGGTTTTGCAGGCCTTTCGCCTGATCAACAGGGTGTACCCGGCCTCACGCTTGTTCCTGGTGGGCATAGGCCCCTACGAAGCAGAACTGCGGCAGATCACAACGGACATGGGCCTGGACTGCCGGGTAACAATCATTGGACAGGCCCTGCCCCGCGGGACGTTGACAAACTATTACGCCGGCGCCGATTTATTCATCTATGCCGCTACAACGGAAACCCAGGGCATTATCGTCAGCGAAGCCCATGCGGTAGGGCTGCCGGTGGTGGCCGTGGGCGCCAACGGCATAGCGGAAATGGTCAATGAAGGTTTTGACGGCTTCCTCACCCCCCCGTCTGCGGCGGACCTGGCGGAAAAGGCCGTAAGCCTTCTCCGGAATGATGGACTGAGACGACGCCTGGGCAGCCAGGCCAGGGAGTCGGCCAAAAAAATCAGCGCCGCTTCCACAGCTGCCAGAATGGCTGACGCCTACCGCAAACTGCTGGGCTAACGGGCGCCGTTCCCCGCTTTTTCCCCTTCCCGGACTGCGGCGGAACACGATCATCATTCCACTGTTTTTTGCATGTGATATGCCATGCCGGCGTTAATTAAACAGTGTCATACGCCTGTAAAAACAATTGCCCGGCGGCCCCTTTAGCGACAAATACCTGAAAAAGGTTTCCGTGACGAAATTAGAGGTAAATTTGGATTAGCTGTCGAATATTCAGGATAATAAAAGCGCAATACCAATGCGTGATTCTTGTGAAGGTGGTGAAGAGAATGATCAACATCAGAATTGACAGCGATGCCAAGGAATACCTTCTTGGCAAGGGTGGCGCTGTAACCGTGGAGGGGATGATCATGGCGGGTTGCCACGGCGCCACAAAAGAGCCCCTTCTGTTTGCAGAAGCGCCGGAGGATGCCGCAGATTATGATTTGGTTACTGTGGATGGGGTTAAGGTCTACGTGGCCAAAGAATCTGTAATCGAACCCGCCGGAGCCAAAATTTATCTGGTGGGGGACACCGCGTACAAGGGTCTGGAAGTCAGCGGGCTAAGGTACA
Source organism: uncultured Eubacteriales bacterium (assembly GCA_964390855.1). Taxonomy (GTDB): domain Bacteria; phylum Bacillota; class Desulfotomaculia; order Desulfotomaculales; family Pelotomaculaceae; genus Syntrophopropionicum. The sequence continues at coordinate 5,564 of CAYMJG010000029.1, forward strand.
GGATGTAACTTAATAAAAAGCATGAAGAAAGCCCCCGGGGATCGCCGCCCCGGGGGCTACTGCTGCTACTTCTAAATCATTCGGCCAATTTTTCCCGCAGCATGGCATTGACCACGCCGGGATTGGCCTGACCCTTGGTGGCCTTCATCACCTGGCCGACCAAAAACCCGATGGCCTGCTTTTTACCGGACTGAAAATCCTCCACCGACCTGGGATTTTTGTCGATCACCTCGGTAATAATCCGAGCCAGTTGGCCCACATCCGATATTTGCGAAAGGCCCCTTTCTTTTACTATTTGTTCCGGCTCCCGGCCCTCCAGGAACATGGCCTCGAATACCTCTTTGCCAATTTTGTTGCTGATGGTCCCCTCTTCAATCAATTGCAGCAGGGAGGCCAGACCGGCGGGTGTAACCTTTGATTCGCCCAGTTCCAAGCCGTGGGCGTTTAACAGCCGCAAAAGCTCGCCCATAATCCAGTTGCTGATTTTTTTGGCGTCCGGACACTTTTCCAGTGCGGCGTCAAAGAATTCCGCCAGGGCCAGGGAGCTGGTGATTACCCCGGCGTCGTAAGCGGGCAGGCCATGCTTCTCTACCAGGCGCTTTCTGCGGGCGTCGGGCAATTCCGGGATGGTCGCGCGCAATTCTTCGATCCACTGCGGCGTCAACTCCACAGAGGTGACTTCCTGCTCGAGAAAACACCTGTAGTCCGCGTTTTCCTTATTGCGCATGGACATGGTAATACCAGTGCTTTCATCCCAGGCGCGGGTTTCCTGGACGATCCGGCCCCCTTCTTCCAGGACTTCAATTTGCCTTTCCACCTCGTATTCAATGGCCCGCTGTACGGCGCGAAAAGAGTTCATATTTTTTATCTCCGCTTTGACACCGAGGGCGGCGGCGCCCGCCGGACGCACGGAAACGTTGGCGTCACAGCGCAGGGAGCCCTGCTCCATTTTCACGTCGGAAACACCCGTGTACTCTAAAATAGCCTTCAGTTTCTCCAGGTAGGCCCTGGCCTCGGCGCCCGAGTGCAGTTCCGGTTCCGAGACAATTTCAATAAGCGGCATACCTGACCGGTTGTAGTCCACAAATGATGAAGAGGACGTCATGATTGATCCGCCGGCGTGAATAAGTTTTCCCGGATCCTCCTCAATGTGAGCCCGGGTAATATTAATGCGCTTGTTGCGGCCGTCAACTTCTATGTCAATATGTCCCTGATAGGCAATGGGCCTGAAAACCTGGCTGACCTGGAACCCCTTGGGCAGGTCGGGGTAGTAATAGTTTTTCCGGTCAAACCAGGTTGAGGCGCCAATCTCACAATTTAAAGCAAGGCCGGCCTTGGCGGCCAATTCCACGACCTTTTTGTTCAAAACGCCCGTACTGCCCGGCAATCCCAGGCAGACGGGGCACACCTGCGTATTTGGCGCCTGCCCGAACGCCGTGGAACAACCGCAAAACAATTTTGTCTCCGTCTTCAATTCCACGTGCACTTCCAGGCCGATAACAGCTTCGTATTTATCCATCTTAACCCCCTGTAGATGTTTATTAACAGGCCCGGCCCGGCGCCGGCCGGGTTTGCTCTGTATTCTCCTGCAAGCTATAGCCGACACGCAACAGGACTTCCTCGCCGAAATGCGGGGCAATGAACTGCAGTCCCGCCGGCAGGCCCTCCACCAGGCCAAAAGGAAGGGACATGGCCGGCAAACCGGCCAGGTTAACCGGTACGCTGCAGGCGCCGGCCAAATAGGCCGCCTGCCGATCAGCGGCCTCCTTGCCGGCAGGACCGGCCGCTGCGGGAACAGCGGGCGTTAGAAGACAGTCACACCCCTCAAAAGCCCGGACAAAATCCTGCCGGACCAGGGTACGCGCCTGCAGAGCCTTGACATAATAATCATTATAATTAGCAGTGCTCAGCACATAGGTACCGAGCATGATACGCGTTTTTACCGCTTCCCCGAAGCCCTGGCCACGGGTTTTGCTGAACATGTCGAGCACGTCTTCGGCATCCACCCTGTAGCCGTACCTGACGCCATCGTAGCGGGCCAGGTTGGAACTGGCCTCAGCCGAGGAAATGATGTAGTGGGCCGGCAGGGCGTACTTGGTATGGGGCATTGATATCTCCTGACAAACAGCCCCCAGTTTCTCCAGCAAGACGGCCGCCTCCCGCACCCTGGCCGCCAGCCGGGGATCAGCGCCGTCCAGGTATTCTCCGGGCAGGCCAATCCTTAACCCTTTGACGTCGCCGTTCAGGCCCTTTTTAAAGTCAGGCGCGGGGGCCGCCGATGATGTTGAATCTTTGGCGTCGTGACCGCAAATAGCATTTAAAACAAAGGCCATATCCGTCATATCACGGGTAAAAGGCCCGATTTGATCCAGGGAGGAAGCACAGGAAATGAGGCCATAGCGGGAAACACGGCCGTAAGTAGGCTTTAGTCCGATGACGCCGCAAAAGGCCGCCGGCCGGCGCAGCGAACCGGCGGTGTCCGCGCCCAGGGCAAAGGCGGCTTCCCCCGCGGCCAGCGCAGCCGCGCCCCCGCTGGAACCGCCGGTCGTTTCAGGCGCAAAGGGGTTTCTGGCGCTGAAAAATCCGTGTTTCTCCTCTGGCGGGCCGATGGAAAACTCATCCATGCCGCATTTGCCCATTAGCACGGCGCCGGCGCCCTTTAACCGGGCCGCCGCTTCCGCGTCGTAGGGGGGGACAAAGTCGTAGAGCATCCGGGAAGCGCAGGTGGTTTTTATGCCTTTTGTACAAATATTATCCGTAATCACCAGCGGGATTCCCGCCAGGGGTGAAAGCGCCCGCCCCCCGGCCCGTTCCCGGTCGACAGCCCGGGCCTGCTCCACGGCCGCTTCTTCTTTAACAGTCACCAGGGCTTTGATCCGCTGATCAACTTTGCTGATACGCTCCAGGTAGGTCCTGGTTAACTCCTCACTGCTGAGCTCTCTTTTTTCCAAAAGTTCGCTCAGCAAGTGCACCGGCATTGTATATAAATCCATATGTTACCTCCTGCTTAAACAATACGGGGCACAACAAAGGCCCCATCTTCTATTTCCGGAGCATTAACCAGAGCCAGTTCCCGATCCAGGCCCGGCCGCGGGGCATCTTCCCTGAAGACGTTCTTAAGCGGCAGGACATGGGCGGCAGGCTCGACGGCGCCGGTATCCAATTCTTTCAGCACAGACAGACAGCCCAGTATAGCGTTAAGGGATTTTGCACAGGCTGCCTGATCTTCTTCAGCCAGGTTCAGGCGGCTTACGAAAGCCAGCCGGGCGATGTCTTTCTCGTTTACTTGCATGGCATACACATCCTCGTTGAGTATTCGGCGGTGATCTGCAATTGTATAACCTTCATTATAATAAAAATTATGCCTCATGACAATTATCACCAGAATGATGTTAAACAATAGCGTAAATTCTTTTGCCAGTTGTTTGGTGTCGATAATTATTGTATAATATCTCATTATAAAAGCAATTTGCAGCGAGGGTTAAAGTAGGTCCCGCCTCCGTCAATCAACGAATTACAGAGCCTTGTGGACACGCCAAGGCTTATTTTCTTGTAATGACGAAAAATGTCCGGCAGGCGGCAGGAAAACCGGGCAAAACAGGTGAATAACTAAAAGATAGTTTACGGGGAGGGCTCACTTCCCGCTGTATTAAAGGTTTAAATTAAATCAGGACTTGTGACCGGCTTACGGTTATTAAGATCACAAACAAAGAGGAGGAAAGCGGATGAAGTTTGGTAAGAAAGTGGCCATGCTGGTGGCTGTACTGTTTATGTTCAGTGTTGTCTCCGGCTGCGGCGGAGGAGGGGCGGCGCCGACCAGCGGTCAGGCCGGAGACGCGATTAATGTGGGGATTAACGTGGAATTGTCCGGCGGCGTGGCCAGCTACGGCACCAATGCCAGGGATGGCGCGATATTGGCCATCGAAGAGATTAACAAGGCGGGAGGCGTACTGGGCAAACAGCTCAAGCCCATTGAAAGGGACTGCAAGTCCATTGCCGACGAGGCTATGAGCATCAGCGCCGCGCTGGTTGGAGAGAAAATAGTGGCCCAGATTGGACCGCTGACCAGCGGCGATGTAGCCGGCAGCACTCCCGTGATGATGGAAAACAAGGTGCCCCTGATTGCCCCGGCGGCTACCGCGGCCAATGTTACTGTGGACGATAAAACAGGCAAAACCAGGGATTACATTTTCCGGGTTTGCTTTATCGACCCGTTCCAGGGCACTCTAATGGCCAAATTTGCCTCGGAAGATATGAACGCCAAGAAAGCCGTCATATACTGCGACAACTCCAGCGACTACGGCAAGGGCCTGGCACAGTATTTTGAAAAAACCTTTACGGCAAACGGCGGCGCCATCCTGGCCCAGGAAGGTTTTGTCAAAGACGACCGCGACTTCAGAGCCGCCTTGACCAAAATCAAAGGGCTCAACCCGGACTTTATTTATGTGCCCGGATATTACCAGGAGGTAGCCCCCCTGATTAAACAGGCCCGGGAGCTGGGCATTACCGCACCGATTGGCGGTTGTGACGGCTGGGATTCTCCGGACATGGTCAGCGTGGCCGGCAACGCCGCTTTAAACAACACCTATTTCACCAACCACTATTCTTCACAAGACAAAGATCCCCAGGTTGTGAAGTTTGTGGAAGCCTTCAAAGCCAAGTATAACAAAGAACCGGACGCATTTGCCGCGCTGGGTTACGACTCCGTGCAAATAATGGTCCAGGGCTTGAAAAACGCCGGCGAAGCCAACTCTGTCAAATTGACGGAAGCGCTGGCAAAGATTAAGGACTTTAACGGTATTACCGGTAAAATGAGCATCGACGATCAACACAACCCGGTTAAAGCCGGTGTTATCCTTGAGTTCAAGGATGGCCAGCAGGTTATGAAGACCCGCATACAACCATAGTATATTTCCGGGAAGAGAGGATAACACCTCTCTTCCCGCTCTTCCCGTTTAAACATGGAGGGATGTGGCAGCTTTGCAGGAATTTATGCAACAAGTAGTCAACGGGTTGTCCCTTGGCGCCATTTATGCCTTAATAGCCCTGGGCTACACCATGGTCTACGGCATTATCAAACTAATCAACTTTGCCCACGGGGATATCATGATGGTCGGCGCCCTGGTGGGTTATTTCTCACTGACGCTTCTGGGGACCAATATTTTTATAGCCATGCTGGCGGCTATGATTGCCTGTGCCGCATTCGGGGTTTTGATTGAAAAAATAGCCTACCGTCCCCTGCGCAACTCGACCCGTATCGCGGCGCTGATTACAGCTATCGGTGTATCGCTATTTTTGGAATATTTCACTATCTTCCTATTTGGCCCGGCCCAGAAGGTTTTTCCCGAGTCGGCCTTCCCGATCAAAGCATACGCCGTGGGCGGGTTATCTATTTTAAACAAAGACGTCTTTGTGTTTGTTTCCGCAGTGGTCCTGATGTTGGTTCTGCAATATATCATTAAATGGACGAAAACCGGAAAAGCCATGCGGGCCGTGTCCCTGGACCGGGAGGCGGCGCTGCTGATGGGAATTAGCGTTGACAAAACAATCTCCATTACCTTTGCCATCGGTTCGGCCCTGGCTGCGGCGGCAGGCGTAATGTTAGGTGTTTATTATAATACGGTTAACCCGTTGATGGGCATTATCCCGGGTCTTAAAGCCTTTGTGGCGGCCGTCCTGGGCGGCATCGGGATCATCCCCGGGGCGATGGTCGGCGGCTTTGTGATGGGCCTTTTAGAAACTATGGTCAGCGGCTATGGCAACAGCCTCTACCGGGACGCGGTTGCCTTTGGCGTATTAATACTAATCCTGCTAATCAAGCCCAGCGGTATTTTTGGTGAAGACACCGGCGAAAAAGTGTAGGTGAGTTAAATGCAGAAGGCAAATAACAAGTGGATAAAACTTGGCGCCGAGGTACTGATCCTGGCAGTGTTATTTACACTGGTACAATATTTGGTTACGGCCGGCCTGCTTAAACAATATTATCAGATCAGTCTGGCTTCCATGTGTATCAACGTTATTCTGGCAGTCAGCCTGAGCCTGATTAACGGTTTTACCGGGCAACTGTCCCTGGGCCATGCCGGATTTATGGCAGTAGGCGCCTATACGGCGGCAATAATAACCAACATGCTGGATCTGCCTTTTATTGTCGGGGTACTGGCAGCCTGCCTGACCGCCGGACTGGCCGGATTTATCATTGGCGTGCCCACATTAAGGCTCAAGGGCGACTACCTGGCTATTGCCACCCTCGCTTTTGGCGAGATCATCCGGGTAGTTTTGCAGAATATAGACTATATCAACGGCCCGGCCGGGATCATGGGCATTGCCAAACTATCAACCTGGCCCTGGCTGTTTGGCAGCGCCGTATTAACCATTGTAGTGATCACCAACCTGGTTAACTCCAGTTATGGACGGGCGATCATTTCTATTCGCGAGGACGAGGTAGCGTCGGAACTGATGGGAATCAACACTACTAAATACAAAGTCCTGGCCTTTGTTATCGGGGCCGGGTTTGCCGGTCTGGCCGGCGCCCTGTACGCGCACTACTTTTATATTATTAAACCCGAAACGTTTAACTTCCTGAAATCCTTTGACATCCTGGTCATGGTCGTGCTGGGCGGACTGGGCAGCACAACCGGCGCAATCATAGCCGCGGTGTTTGTTACCGCTTTGACGGCGGTCCTGCAGTCCTTCCCGGCGATCAGGATGGTTTTATATGCCCTGATACTGATTATTGTGATGATCTACCGGCCACAGGGGCTGATGGGCAACAAGGAACTGAGCATGCGGACATTTGGCAGAATTTGGGGTGGGCGTAATGAACCTGATGGAAATAAATAAATTAGACAAGTCATTTGGCGGACTTAGCGCCCTGCAGGACTTCAATTTCCGGATCGACGAAAACGAACTGGTGGGATTGATCGGTCCGAACGGCGCGGGGAAAACCACTGTTTTCAATTTGATTACCGGCGTATATAAACCGGACAGCGGCAGCGTTATGTTTAAAGGTGAAAACCTGGTGGGAATGGCGCCCTATACCATCTGCGCCAGGGGTGTGGCCAGGACTTTTCAAAACATCCGCCTGTTCAATGATCTTAGCGTCCTGGACAATGTAAAAATAGCGACCCATAAAAATGTGCCTTACGGGCTGCTGAGCGCCATTTTCAGGACGCCCGGCTTTTACCGGGGGGAAGAGGAAATTGAGACGGAGACCTTGAAATACCTGAAGATATTTAACCTGGAAAGCAAAAAGGACGAGCTGGCCAGAAACCTGCCTTACGGCGAGCAGCGGCGCATCGAGATTGTCCGCGCCCTTGCTACCAGGCCGCTGCTGCTAATCCTGGACGAGCCGGCGGCGGGCATGAACCCGCAGGAAACCCAGGAACTGATGGAGCTGATTCGCTATATCAGACGTGAATTCAATTTGACCATTCTGCTGATAGAGCATGACATGTCACTGGTTATGGGCGTTTGTGAACGCCTGTACGTGCTGGATTATGGTCAAATAATCGCCGAAGGGACCCCGGTAGAAATCCGCAGCAACAAAAGGGTTATCGAAGCTTATCTGGGAGAGGATGTTGGATAAACCATGCTCGCAGTGAAAGAGATAGATGTGTATTACGGGGCGATCCACGCCTTAAAAAAGCTGTCCATAAATGTTGAACAGGGCTCTATAGTCACCTTAATCGGCGCCAACGGCGCGGGCAAGTCGACTACACTAAAAACTATTTCGGGGATCACCCGGCCCAAGTCGGGCAGTATTACCTTTAAAAACGAGGATATCACCCGGGTCCTGCCGGAAAAAATTGTCGGCCGCGGTATTTCACAAGTGCCGGAAGGCAGGCGCATATTTGCCGCCATGTCCGTGATCGAAAACCTGGAAATGGGCGCCTTCCTGCGCCAAAAGAAATCTGAGGTTGAGGAAGATATCGAAATGGTCTTCACCCGTTTTCCCCGCCTTAAAGAAAGGCGCAAGCAGACAGCGGGCACCTTGAGCGGCGGCGAACAGCAGATGCTGGCCATCGGCAGGGCGCTGATGGCCAAACCGGAGCTGATGCTCATGGATGAACCCTCGATGGGCCTGGCCCCCCTGCTGGTCAAGGAAATCTTTGAAATCATTAAAGATATCAACAGCCAGGGAACCACTATTTTACTGGTCGAGCAAAACGCCAACATGGCCCTGTCCATTGCCGACTACGCCTATGTCATAGAAACGGGTGAGATCGTCCTGCAAGGCGGCGCCAGTGAATTGATGCACAGTGAAGAAGTGAAAAAAGCCTACCTGGGAGGATAAAAAAGGCCGTGTCCAAGCGGCCCGATGATGGATTATTCTCGCACGGGCTTAAGGCTTGGCCCCCCGCCCTTTTGTCTCCGTTTTTCTTTCAAACCCGGCCAGCCGAATACCCGGCCCAGGTTGCTGTAAATCCACCTGGACTCCCTGGTTAAAAGCGGCCCGAGCACCACCATAATCAGGACATACAGCGCTGTAAAGGGTTGCAGGATCGGCAATAACCCCCCGGCCAGGGCCAGTTTGGCCAGAATAATTGAAAACTCACCGCGGGATGTAATTGTCAAGCCAACGTTGTTGGAGGCGTAGTGGGAATATCCGGACCAGCGCCCCGCAGCCATTCCGGCGGCATAGTTGCCGATTATTGTCAGCCCCGCCGCGGCCAGCGCGGGCCAGACGGCCCCGCCGAGGGACAGGGGATTAATGCTCAGCCCAAAACTAAAGAAAAACATCGCCCCAAAAAAATCGCGAAAAGGGACCAGCAGCTTTTCTATACGTTCCACGTGTTCCGTCTCGCCAAGCACCAGACCGACCAGTAAAGCCCCGATCGCTTCCGCGACATGGATAGTTTCCGCCAACCCCGCTACTATGGTCAAAAAAGCGAATAAAACCAGCATAAACACTTCGTCGGACGGGATATCCAAAACCCTGTTCAGCTGTTTCAGCAGCTTGCGCCCCAGGAAGAGCAGTCCCAGCATAAAGCCCAGAGCCAGGCCTGATGACTTCAGCACCCCCATGGTGGATGCCCCGCCGGTTAACACGAAACCTGAAACAACAGAAAGATAAATGGCCACAAAAACGTCCTGAAACATCATCAGCCCAAGGATCATTTCCGTCTCCGGCCTAACCGACCGTTTTAAATCAACAATCATTTTGGCCACAATGGCGCTGGATGAGATGGTGGTAATCCCGGCCACGATCAATACTTCTTTCAGCGGCCAGCCCAGCAGAAGCGGAAAAACAAACCCCAGCGTCAGGTTGATCGCCATATATACGGCCCCGCCCCGGATAATAGCGCGACCGGCCCTCATCAGCCGTCCGATGGAGAACTCCAGGCCCAGGTGAAAAAGGAGAAAGAGGATACCCAAACTGCCCATGAAGTTAATCAATTGGGCGCTTTCTATGAAACGCAGGTCGAAAATGCCCGTTGCCGGCAAATGGGGACCCGTAAACATCCCCGCCAGTATCAAAAGCGGCACAATTGAAAACCGCAAACGGGAGGACAACAGTCCCGCCGTGGCGATAATGCCCAGGGCAAAGCCAACCTGCAAAAGGATATTCTGTTCCATACGCTATAGACTGCCTTGCTGGAGCAGTTGCTTACAAGCTTTTACCCTGGCCCGCTCACCCAGCATCACCAGGGTGGCCCCTTCCCATACTGTTTGATCCGGCCCAGGGTTGACTATTTTCCCCTGATCACGTTTGACAATGGCAATGATTGTCGCGCCTGTTTTTTTGCGAATGGCCAGGTCCCCGATAGTCCGGCCGATTGCCTTTGCGCCGGGTTCGATTTTATACCATTCGATATACATTTCGTCAAAAGCTACGTCCACCGATTCCAACGCCCGCGGCATATACGACATTCCGCCGATAATACCGCCGACCTGGCGCGCCTCGGCGTCGTCGAGTGTGACCATTGATATGCTTTCCTCGGGGTCATCGTTGTCAAAATGGTGTATTTCACGTCTGCCGTCATCGTGAACAACAATTACCAGCTTATCTCCGCTGCGCGTATCAATTTGGAATTTTCGCCCGATCCCGGGCAGATCGGACTCGCGTATTAAAGTCATAGCACAATCCTCCTTTTCAACAGGGGCTGGCCGACAACAACCAGTGAATTATTCCTTATTATTCCCAACACTATCTTCCCTCAAATTCCTCTTTTAAAAAGTATGAATTTCAAACGGATCCGGCGGCGCCTCCGCTCCCTGACTCAGCAGACCTGCCGCCGCGGGGTGACAATGCCAGCAGCATACTGGCGAATACCAGGGCGGAGCCGGCCAACTCGGGCAAAGTCAGGCTTTCCCGAAGAATAATAAAAGCCAGCAGCAGGCAAAAAACAGGTTCGGCGGTACTGACCAGGGAAGCCCGGGAGGCGCCGATTTTTTGCACCCCTTTAAGGAAAAACAGCACGGCCAGCAGGGTGTTAAATACCGCCATAGCCAGGGTTACCAGGACCTGCCGCCCGGTTAAATGCTGAATAAAGCCCAACTCGCCGTGGTAAACGGGAATTAATATAAGCACCGCCAGCAGGGACAGGGTAGCCGTAATTGACAGGGCCCCATGGTCCGCAAGGGTCTTCTGTCCAATCAGGCTGTAAAAGGCATAACTGAAACAAGCCAACAGGGCCCAAGCAATACCCCGCCCGGACAAGGTCAACTCCCCGCCCAGCAGGCCGGCGATCAGCGCTATACCGGCCAGGGCCAGGACCAGCCCGACAAATAGCCGGGGGACAAATTTCTCCTTAAAAACAAATAAAGATAATATAGCCACTATCACCGGGTGGGCAAAGAAGATTACCGTAGCCATGCCGGCCGGCAGGGTCTCCAGGGCAAAAAAATAAAAAAGGCCGGAGCCGACCAGGCCCACGCCCTGGATAATCACCAGAGGCGCCGGGGATAATAGCTTGCCGCGCCTGAACAATATGATGAAGCCACCCAGCAGGATAAAAGAAAAAAAATAGCGCAACAGCAGTGTGGCGCCGGGCCCCAAACCGGCGGAGTAAGCAAGCTTTACTAGAATGGGAAGGGTGGCGTACATCAGCGCGGAAAACAAAATGCAGGCGGAACCCCGCAGATTGCGGGAACCATTTCCTAACATATAAATCAAGGGGTCTCAGTCTGTAGTTTTATGGCTTGCTCAAGCAGGTTTTCCAGCAGTTTCAAAAACTCCCCTTCATCCTCCAATATCCCCCGGCTGATAGTGATAGTAGCCATGCCGTCTTCAAAGTGCATAACCTGATAGCCCAAGCCGGCTAATATCCGCCGGGTGCGCTCCTCGATTGATTTGACATCCGCCGGCGCCTTTTTTTCATGATAATAAATAGAGTGAATAACAAAATCACAATAAATATACTCATCCGAAAGGGGCTGCTGATCGCCAAAATACTCGTATAACCCCAGGAGTTCTTTTTCCCGGAAACGGATTGGTATATTTATAAAAGGAAAAACTTGGCCGCGCACGTAGGAATTCTTCAGCGAGGTGGCGCATAGAGAGCTGCAGGTGTTAATATTCACATTGTTATAGCCGCGGACAAATTCTTTTACCCGGTTGAAAATGCCGCTAACCCATGCTTCCCGCCGGCTAATGCTGTGCCCGCCGTGGGCCGGCTTATTTACATCCATTAATCACCCTCCCAACTGCCCGTTTATATATTTTATTAAATAACCTTGCTCAAAAATGATTGGGTCCTGGCATTATGCGGGTTGTCAAATATTTGCGCCGGTGTCCCCTCTTCCATGATAATCCCTTCATCCATGAAAAGCACACGGTTCCCCACCTCACGGGCAAAGCCCATTTCATGGGTGACCACCATCATGGTCATGCCCTCGTGGGCCAGGTCCTTCATTACCTCCAGCACCTCACCGACCATTTCCGGGTCCAGGGCCGAGGTCGGCTCATCGAAAAGCATCACCTTGGGCTGCATGGCCAGGGCGCGCGCGATGGCTACCCGCTGTTTCTGCCCGCCGGACAACTGGCTGGGAAAAACACTGGATTTGTCCGTCAGCCCTACCTTGCGCAGCAGTTCGTTGGCCACCCTGTCGGCCTCTTCCCGGGGCATCCCTTTGATTTTCAAGGGTCCCAGGGTGATATTTTCCAGGGTGGTTTTATGGGGGAAAAGGTTGAACAGCTGGAACACCATGCCCACCTGCTGCCTGATCTTATTGATATCCGTTTTGGGCGAGGTGATTTCCTCCCCGTCAATAAATATCTGTCCCTTATTGGCATGTTCCAGTTGATTGACACAGCGCAGCAGGGTGCTTTTGCCGGATCCGCTGGGGCCGATCACGCATACTACTTCACGGGGAGCGATACGGCAGTTTACGCCTTTTAAAACTTCCAGTTTGCCGAAACTCTTATGCAGATCAATAACCTGGATCATTCCGTGGCCATCCTCCTTTCTATGTAGTCGCCCAATATGGCCAGCAGCTTGGTCATGATGAAGTACATTACGGCCACTGTGCCCCATATCCAGGCGGCCTCGAAATAGGTGGAGTATAATAATTTACCCCGCATAGTCAGTTCCTCAGCGGAAATTACCGCCACCAGCGAGGTGTCCTTAAGCACGGCAATGAACTCGTTGAGCAGTGGAGGAATAACAATCTTGTAAGCCTGCGGCAGTATCACATGGGTCATGGCCTGGCGGGTATTCATGCCCAGGGAGCGGGCTGCTTCCATCTGCCCCCGGTCTACCGCCTGGATGCCGGCCCGGACAATCTCCGCCGTATAAGCCCCGCAGTTCAGGGAACAGGCAATGACCGCGGCTGTAAACGGGTTGTCGGTGTTGATAATTAAAGGCAAAATGCCGAAATATAATAGCAAAATCTGCACAAAAAGCGGCGTCCCCCGGAAAAAATCGATATACGCGGTGGCTACAATATATAATATCCTGCTTTTGGACATCTTTAGCAACCCGGCGACGAGGCCTAAAATCATGCCGAAAAGTACCGACAATACTGTGATTTTTAAAGTCAGCACTGCCCCTTCGAGTAAATAAGGAAAATTTTTAATGACTACCTGCAGCCCGTTTATGGCCAGCAAGGACTCTAGCGACATATACCGGCTCCCCCCTTAATCAGAGAACAAATTCGCCCCGCGGATGCCCCGCAGGCTTACAACGCGGCTCAGGTTCGCCCCTTATATTGTCCGAGCTCATTCCCCCCCGGGCTCGGCCAAACTCGGCGCTTCGCGCCTCAAACAGTGGCCTCGCTTTTCCCCGGGGTCATTTCGCTCTTTGAATTAGGGCTCAATATCGCCGCTAACGCAAGCCTGCAGGTCACTTATCCACAAAGGTGTACTTTCCTAGTACAACAAGCTAAAAAGCGCGAGATATTAGGCCCGCGCTTTCTATCAAGCTATGAATTCCGGTAAACTATTATTCGTCCCCGAACCATTTCGCATTAATTTTGTCATATTCGCCGCTATCCTTTACTTTTTTCAGGCCGGAGTTAATCTTGGCCAGCAGGTCTTTATTGCCTTTTTTAACACCAATACCATACTGATCCTCAGCGGCAAAAACATCGCCTACCATTTTAACTTTTCCCTTGCCCGTGGTCTTGATGTAGTAGGAGGTGATCGGCATATCGTTAATCACCGCATCCACGCTGCCTTTTTCCAGTTCCATAAAGGCTTCTCCAACCGAGTCAAACACCTTTATGGATGTTTTTGGATCCTGTTCTTTTATTTTGTTGGAGGCGGCCAACCCGGTGGTGCCTACCTCGGCGGCCAGCCTTTTCCCTTGCAGGTCATCCAGAGTGCTGATGCCCTGTGTATCTTTGCCGACAGCAATGATTAAACCTGCCGTATAGTATGGATCACTAAAATCAATGGCTTCAGCCCGTTTTTCTGTGATCGTCATCGATGATATGCAACAGTCCGCGGTGCCGACCTGCACGGAAGGGATTAAAGCGTCAAAGCCCAGGGAAGTAATTTTCACGTCAAACCCTTCCGCAGCCCCGATAGCCCTGATCAGATCCATATCAAAACCAACGTATTCACCACCCTCGGTGAATTCCATCGGGGGATATGTAGTTTCCGAAGCCACGTTCAACACCGGTTTGGCGCCGTCGCCAGTGGCCTTCTTCGTTTCCTGACTGCCGCACCCGATGGCCGAGAAGGCCAGCCCCATAATCAACATGCCGATAGCCAACAACTTGACAAATTTCTTCAAAGATCCCACGCTCCTCTTTTCAATTTAACCAATAAGCTAATTATACCTTTCATCGCAATAATGGACAATATCTTTCTGCTGGCAATAGGCATTTAAGGACATCGCCGCGGGGCGGATAAATCATATTTGTTCTATCTCAGTGACGCATTCGGTTTTGATTTTCCCTACCAGGAACTGCAGGGCGTCAATCACGTGCGGCCTGATGTCGCCGCCAATCAGGACATACATGATGTCGTCGCCGACAGCCAGCGTGCCCTCATTAAGCCAAACCTTGACATGAAATATGCCGTCCATTTTATAGGTTTCCGCGATTGCCGCGTCAACCTTGGCCCCGTTATAGGCAAATTCCATACCTTTTACCAGCAAACCGTGATCAACCCCCTGGCGGACCTGGGACCTGGGAGTCCGGCGCACAACGCCGTTATGGACCAGAAACATCCCTTCCTGCGCGGCCGCGGGAGCCGCCTTGGCCTCTTTGAGCCATTGATCAATGGAAGGAGGCGCCTTTTTTATTTTTTCGTAAGGCATATACTAATACGCTCCTTTAATAGCCCGGATAAATTCTATCCTATTTTCCCCGTTTACCGGATATTGATAATGTTAAAAGATACCTGACGCGGCAGCCCGGTAAAATTCAGCCGGCTAAGATGCAACCTGGGCCTTTTCCACCTGGCACAGCAGCGCCTTGTACACGGGGAAACCGGATATATAATCCCGGTTTCCGGCATCAGTCAGGTAATTGACGTTCGCCTGCCGCCAGGCCTCCACCTGCGCCGGGTTGCCGCCTCCCATATTAATCTCTACCTGCCCCGGCAAAACGTTGTCCGTGACATCCGCGTAAAAAACGACCTGCCCCCTGAGGGTGCTGACAATAACCATGTCGCCGTCATTGATGCCGCGTTCCGCCGCGTCCCCGGGGTTAATCAGCACCAGGGGTTTGTCTTGCAGCTTAACCAGGCCGGGCACATGCAAATGCTGGGAACGGAAAGTAGACTGCATTCTCGCCCCGCTATTCAGCACCAGCGGGAATTCCCGGTAGAGCTGCGGCGCCTTTAAGGGGCCTTCCTTGGGTTCGATATAGCAGGGCAGGGGCTGATAGCCGTGCTTGGCCATCAGGTTGGAGGTTATTTCAAACTTGCCGGAGGGGGTTTCAAATCCGGGTTTCCCGTCTTTCCTTAATAAACCCTGTTCATATTTCTTATAAGCCTGTTCGGGGATCGGTACGGGCACCCCGTCAACACTGTTTTTCAGGCGCTCTAATAGCTCCGGCGCCCGGGCGAAGGCTTTTTCAATGAGCTCTTCCTCGCTTTGCGGATACAAATGGCCGTAACCCAGCCGCCGGGCTAGTTCGGCCAGAATCATCAGGCTGTTGCGCGCCTGCCCCACAGGTTCAATCACCCGCCTGCGCAGGCGAGCATAACCCGGATAGCGCATGTACGAATTTGTTTCGTAATATGTGGCCGCAGGCAAAACAACGTCCGCGAACAAGGCGTCCCTGGTCATCACCAGGTCGATAACCATCATAAAATCCAGCCGGCGGTAGGCTTCTGCCAGGGTCTCAGGCTGCGGGTAGGCGGTCAGGGTCGACGACCCGTTAATCAGCAGCCCTTTCACCGGATAAGGATTTTCTGTTAAAACGGCCCGGGGAAATTCCATATATTGAGCGCAGCCCGTTAATTCGTGAAACAATGGGTACTCACCGGCGCCGATGGCCGGCACATCAAATGAGGCGGTGAAGTCTTCTTTTTGCAGCGGCGGCCTGGCGGGTGAATTAATGTACAGCCCCCCCGGGGTGTCGAAATGTCCCGTAATCGCCCAGAGGATATACACGGCCCTGATATTCTGCACCCCGCTGTTGGTGTATTCCAAGCCGGTGTAGGTGTGCAGGCAGGCCCTGGCGGTGGCGGCGATCTCCCTGGCCAGCTCCCTGATCGTCCGGGCCGGCACAAGGGTTATTTGCTCTACCTTTTCCGGTGTAAATTCCTGTACGTAAGCGCGCAGTTCCGCAAAACCCACAGTCCAGTTTTCCACAAACTCCTGATCATATAGCTTCTCATTAATGACCACGTGCAACATGCCCAGCGCAAGTGCCCCGTCGGTCCCCGATCGGACAGGCGCCCACTGATCCGCCCGGCGGGCGATGTCGGTGCGCATATGATCGATGGCAATTAGCTTTGCATTGTTTTTCTGCGCGGCAATAATCTTCTTAAAATGGGTAGGCGGGGAGTCTGTGACCGGGTTGGCGCCCCACACAAGGATCAGGTCGCTGTTTTCCGTATCCGGCATCAATCTGTAGCCGGGGACGCCAAAGGTAGTCATCGGGGCCAGGGTACCGTAGGAAGCATAGCATATGGAGCTGACACCGGTGACATTGGGGGAGCCGAAGGGCAGCAGCAGCTTGGAAGCCACACCGTCCCGGGCGTTGCCGAATTCCACCATAGACCGCTCGAAGGCGCCCCGGCCGGAATGGCTGACAAGCGCCTGCGGGCCATATTTTTCTTTTATTTCCCCCATTTTTTGCACAGTAAAGTCCAGGGCCTCGTCCCAACTTGCCTCCCTGAACTTGCCCTCGCCCCGGGCGCCCGTGCGGATCAGCGGGGTTTTTAGGCGGTGCGGCGAATAGACAATCTCTGGCGCGTGCTTGCCCCGCACGCAAAGGTGACTGTAAGGCGCGTCTTTTAAGGGCGCAACGCCGGTCAGCCGGCCGTCCTCCAGTGTCACCTCTACTGCGCAGCCCCCTTCGCATATGCCGCAGATGGCGGGCTTCTTTTCAATAAGCATATATAATCCCCCTGTGCTGTTCCAATATTGTGACAAAATAATTATATCACTTCTAGAATACATGCACGGCGGATGTTTTAAAAATCGCCCAAACGTCCACGCCGGGGGCCAACGCCATTTTTTCTAACGCTTGTTTAGTAACCAGCGCTACCAGGGGAATGCCCGCGTCAAGACGCACCTTAAAAAACGGGCCGCTGGGAATGATTTCCACAATGCGGGCCGGCAGGTTGTTTTGCGCGCTGCTGAACAGTTTGTCCCGCGCAATAATAATATCTTCCGAACGAAAGGCTATCCTCACCCGGCCGCTAAGCTCTGAGGCCACGCAGACACGGACGGGGCCGATATGGACGTGCCTGGCGCAGTCCCCTTCGCCCAGAACGCCGCAGAAGATGTTTTCCATCCCCATAAATTCCGCGACAAACTCTGATTGGGGCCTTTGAAAAACCTCCGCCGGGCTGCCAACCTGCACGATTTCCCCGTTAAACATCACCCCCACCCGGTCGGCCAGGGCCAGCGCCTCATTAAAGTCGTGGGTGATGTGGATGGCCGTGGTTTTAGTTTGCTCGTGGATGTTTTTTAACTCATATTGAAAGGTTTCTTTTGAACGCGGGTCAAGCGCGCTCAAAGGTTCGTCCAGCAAAAGGACTTCCGGCTCCGCCACCAGCGCCCGGGCGATGGCCACCCTTTGCTGCTCGCCGCCGCTTAAGGTCGCCGGGTAGCGTTTCAATAGCTGCCCGATGTGCAGCAGCGCGGTCAACCGCTCCAGCTTTTGCTCCATGACGGCGTGCGGCGTTTTCTTCAGCTTCAGCGCAAACAGAATATTCTCCCGCACATTCAAATGGGGAAACAACATGTAATCCTGATAAACAAAGCCAATTTTCCTTGTTTCCGGGAATTCAGCCGTCACATTGCGGTTATTCAGCCACACCTCGCCCTGATCCGGCTTGTACATGCCGGCGATTATCTCCAGGATCACCGTTTTGCCCGTCCCTGTCGGCCCCAGGATCACAAAATATTCGTTTTCCTCTATATCCAGGTTGATATTTTTCAGTTGGAAATCGCCCAAATTTTTTGACACATTACGCAAACAAATCATGCCGTGTTTTTACCCCTTAGCTAATGCGGGAAGCCGGGTTGTGCTTCCCGCCCAAAATTTCAAAAAGCGCAAGAGAGACCAGGGAAATTATTATCAGACAGGTGGCGGAGGCCATGGCCATTTCCAGATTGCCTATGGACATATTCAGGAAAAGCGCCACCGGCAGGGTCTCGGTAACCATCCGGGTGGCGCCGGCGACCATCAGGGCGCAGCCGAACTCACCGATGGCCCGCGCCCAGCTAATCACCAGGCCGGCGATAATACCGTTTTTGGCCAGCGGCAGGGTAATTTTATAAAAAGCCTGCCATTGGGTGCAGCCCAGGGTGCGGGCCACAAACTCCAGGCGGGGATTGATATCGGCAATAGTGGACTTCAATACCCTGACCATATAAGGTGTTATGATAAAAAACTGCGCCAGGATGATCCCGTTTACCGAAAAAATGAACCGCAAGCCGCGCTCGGCCAGGGCTTGGCCGAACGCGGTCGTGCCGAACAGCAGCAGCAAAGCAACGCCGCATACCAGTGGCGGCAGGGATAAGGGGATCTCCAAAAGCACACCGATTAGTTTGCCGCCTGGAATATTTAGCCGTTCCAACCCGTAGGCAACCGGAACGGCAAAAATAATACAGATCAATGTCGAAGTGAAGGAAGTGAACAGGCTGAGCCGGATGGCAAATTGGATTTCCTCGCTGGCTATGCTTTGCGCCAGCCCGGCCATGCCTTTCCAGACGATATTGGCCAGCGCGGAAAACACAAAGGTAAATAAAATCAGGATAAAAAGCAGCAGCAGGGCTTGAAATAGCCTGTTTTTCATCAACATCCTCCCATCCGGCCCTATTCTACGGCTTTAAAGCCTTTGTCCAAAAATATGGCTTTCCCTTCGCCCGAGGCGGTAAAATCAACAAAAGCCTGGGCCAGTTCGGCGTTTTTGCTGAAACTTAACGTGCATAGCGCCCCTATGTCAATAGCGTTTTGTGCCTCGGGTATCGGAATAATTTCGAGGTCCTTTGCGGCCGAAGCGTTATCTTCAAAAATTAACCCGGCGTCGCCCTGTTTCAAGGTGAGGTTGGTCACAATTTCATTGACCGTGGCCGTCCGCGCGACAACATTTTGCTCAGCGGCGGTCAGCTGGTTTTTCTCAAATATTTTGGCGCCCTTTTTGCCGATGACAGTGCTTTTTTCATCGCCCAGGATCAGCTTAACACCCGGTTTGGCCAGATCCGCCAGGCCGGTAATAGCGGCGGGGTTTCCTTGAGGCACCGCGATAACCGGGATATGGTAGACGACTGAAACGTATTTATCGGCAAAACCTTTTTGCTTGGCGATGTCCATTTCGTCTAAACCGGCCAAAAGGACGTCTCCCTGTTTGCTGATTTCCATTTGGCTTAGGATTTGTCCGACGTTCCCATAATTAAAATTCACTTTAGCGCCGTATTTCTTTTCAAAAGCGGCGCCGACGGCGTCCATCGCTTTGCTAAACCCGGCGCCGCTGTAAACCAGCAAGTCCTGCCCCTGGTACGGCAAGGCCTGTGTTTGCGCATCTCCCGTATGTTCCGCGCCGTCCTGACGGCCGCACCCGGCCAGGCCCAGAACGGAGAGGCACAATACTCCCGCTAATAATACCGCCCATATTTTCAACTTACTCATTATACCCACCCTTTCTGATCATAGAGGTTATCATACGCCTGATAACCAGACAGTTAATTGGTAAATACTTCTGTTCCCTCCTTAATTAAAATGATGGTTTTATTTTAGCATATAAATCAACATAAGGGTATATAAAATAACCCGTTTTATAATATAGTTACGTCCCGTTTACCTCTGTTCATTATTAATGGTCGTGCATTAGGTTAATAAAATTACCATCCGTTTTAACATGAGTATATCTTTATTGCTGTTGTCTTGTTTTACTTTATGTACTATATGGCTGTGGTATCCCTGGCAGCGCGAAAACCACCCTGGAAAAACACCAGAAGGCGCAAACAACCCCGTCCCCTGACAAAAAGGGTTAATCATATGATTAACCCTTTAACAGTACGGCTGCGGCAAGCCGTGTCCGGTTGAAACCGGACCTGCAACTGCCGTTTTCGTATGATATTTTTCTGTCTTGACTGCGTCGCGTTGGCCGCAATGACCCTTATCCCATTGACATACCAACGACTCTATGAGCAAAAGTTGTCAACAACCCCGTCCCCTTGACACTCCCCCTGACACTCTTAGAATTGGCCGTAATCCGTGTCGTCCAGGGATATAACGCTCCTCGGGTTTTCAGGCGCTGTTGCGGCCACTTCCGGCATGGCTGTATACACCGTCCCCGGTGCGGCTCCGGTGGATTTTTTCCCTCTCATCTGTTGCGTATAAGAAGCAGTGCCTGCCGCTGAGCCGGCCGTAAGGGTACTGCCGAAAACTGCCCGCTTGAATTTGAATTTATCCAGCATCTGCTTGACCATCTCGGACTGGCTGTTCATTTCTTCGCTGGCGGCAGCCAACTCCTCGGAACTGGCGGAGTTCTGCTGGGTAACCTGATCAACCTGGTTTAATCCCTCGTTAATCTGGTTGATACCCGCGGCCTGCTCCTTGGAGGCGGAGGCGATTTCGCTGATCAAGTCGGTTACTTTGGCCGACTCAACCACAATCTCTTCCAGCGCCCGTGAGGTTTCTTCTGCTATTTTTGTGCCTACCTCTGTCTTCTTAATTGAACCTTCGATCATCTCCGCCGTTTCCTTGGCCGCCTTGGCGCTGCGCTGGGCCAGGTTCCTCACCTCTTCGGCCACTACAGTGAACCCTTTGCCGTGTTTGCCGGCGCGGGCGGCTTCAACCGCCGCGTTCAGGGCCAGCAGGTTGGTCTGGAAGGCTATCTCGTCGATGGCTTTGATGATATTGGATATATTGGCGGCGGACTCGTTGATGTCGCTCATCGCTTTTAGCATCTGCCCCATCTGCTCGTTGCCTTTTTCGGCATAGCCCCTGGATTGGGCCGCCAGCTGGTTAGCCTGGGTGGCGTTTTCGGCGTTTTGTCTGGTCTGAGTGTTCATCTGCTGCATGGAAGAGGTAATCTCCGCCATCGTGCTGGCCGATTCAGCGGCTCCCTGTGACAGGGCCTGACTGGAGTCGGAAACTTGCTGGGCGCCGGTGCTCACCTGTTCAATGGCCACGGAAACCTGGCCCAATATATCGTTCAGGTCGTCGACGGTGGTGTTAAGCGCGCCTTTGATGATCGCGTAGTCGCCTTTATAGTCCCCGGTGACCGCCACGTCCAGGTTGCCCCTGGCTATTTCCTGCAGGCAGCCGACGGCTTCTTTTTTGATAATGTTGTTTAAGGCTTCAAGGGTGGTGTTCATGGCATCCTTGATAATCGCGTGGTCACCCATGTAGTCTCCAGTTACTCTCACGCCCAGGTTGCCGTCAGCCATTTCTTTCAGGCAGTCGGAAGCTTCCCTAATCGGGCTGAGCACAGCGTCCAGGGTCTGGTTGATTCCTTCGATAACCTTACGGTATTCACCGTCGTGCCTGGCGGCGTCGGCGCGGGTTTTCAGCTTTCCTTCAGTAGACGCGCCGGCCAGCATGTGAGCATCTTCCGCCAGACGGCCGATGGCCTCGATCATCCGGATAAAGCCGGGTACCAGTTCGTCGTTTTCGCTGCGCCTGCCGATCTTTTTGTAATTGTCCAGGTCGACCAGGCTGCCGTTGCTGACATTGACAACGGTGTTCCGTATGTTCGTCAGCCGCGCGTTGACGTTGTTGGTGGCCTCCTTAAGCTCGTTCCAGATGCCGGCGTAATCTTTATCCATTTTTTTGGTCAGGTCGTTATTCGCCATTCGGCCCAGGATCCCAATCAGTTCACTTACCGGCTCGGCTACGGCGATCATCAGACCGTTCATGCCGTCCACCAGTTTCCCCCAGTCACCGGCAAAAGCGCCCGCGTCGCCGCGCTTATCCAGTTGTCCCTCCCGCACGGCCCGGATCAGGCCGCCGGTTTCTTTGAGCAGGCCGTTCACGGCGTCGATGCAGCCGTTCAGGTTGTTCTTGATTTCGTTGAAGTCGCCGTTGTAAGAATCGGTAATCCGGGGCGGGATGTCGCCCTTGCTGATCCGGTCCACATACTCGGCCGCCACGTTTAAAGGCCCGATCACGGCGTCCAGGGTTTTATTGACTCCTTCAATAACCTTGCGGTAGTCACCCTTGTGCCCGGCGGCGTCGGCGCGGGTATCGAGCTTGCCTTCTACCGCCGCCGCGGCAAGCATCCCGGTGTCACCCACCAGGTTTTGAATGGCGCCCATCATCCGCACAAAAGCGGGGATCAATTCATCTTGCTCGCTCCGCTTGCCGACCTTCCTAAATTCCTCCAGGTCGATGAGGTTGCCGTTACTGATATTGTTAACTACTTCTGTAATTCTGACATTATGATCATTGACCATGTTGACGGCATTCTTAAGGTCGCCCCATGCGCCGGCATATTCTTTTACTATTCCCCG
>CAYMJG010000030.1:0-21465 GCA_964390855.1 uncultured Eubacteriales bacterium
ACCTGATGACAGCCTTGATTTCACTGATTATTTTGAAGGGGCAATCCGGCCCGGTAGTTGTGCCGGTGACCGCGCCGATGGTGATCGAATCGCTGGCGGAGCAATACCGGGGCAAGGTAGTGCGCACAAAAACAGCTATCCGGGATTTTTTAGATAAGGTGTTGACGCAGGGTGCGGCGCCGGAAGACATATCGCAGTTTTTCCTGCATTTTGACGCCCTTGCGGCGTTGGTAAATGTAGCGGATTTTCTGGCCGGACATAAAATGAAATTGTCCGGGCTGATCGATGAAATACCACTGTTTTTCATGGACAGCCGGGATGTCCCGGTGCCGTGGGAAGCCAAAGGAAAAGTAATCAGGCGGCTTGTCCAGGATCCTCCCGCCGGTCAGTTTGAGACCCTGGACGGCATTAAAATTTACCACCCGGACGGGTGGGCGCTGGTATTGCCCGACCCCGACGAACCCGTATGCCGGGTGTTCAGCGAAGGCAGCACCATGGAGATTGCCGAGTCGCTGACAGATATGTACATCAAGAAAATAAACGAAATAGCCGGGTCCGTCCCCGAATAAAATGGCGGATATTGCAGGTGCGGCTGAAGCCGCACCTGATGGAGGCAACCCCTACTTCCAGCCGGTAGCCTTGAAAGAATACTGGGTTGTGCCGTTTTTATCCTGGTACACCACTACGTCATACTCCCGGTCCGGGTCAAGATAAAAATAATGGCTGACACCATTGTCGTCTACATAAAAATAGCGCTCCGCATTTTTATCAGACAGCCGCTTGAAAAGATGTTTGGCGCCCCAATCCTTATAGTGTTGATTGATTTTACTAGAAACAGGTGAGCCATCGCCGGGATTTGAATGGTACCAGGCGTAGCCGTGATCACCGAAACTAACCGATCCGCTCTGGCTGTTCCCATGAACAACAACCTTACCAGGTTGATGGGCAACCGCCGCTGTTGAAAAAACAAGAGAAATAACCATGGTAAACACCACAAGCAATAGAGTTTTACGCATTAAGTCATCCCTTTCTAATAGTGTTAACCCAAGGTTACTATATGTTTTAATCAGGATTCAAGATGTAAATGGTGTAAACACAGATCAAAAATGGCGGGTTAAAACCCGCCTGTCCACTGCGACTGGCAACCGAATTGCAGGCGCGGCCTTCAGCCGCGCATTTTTGGCCCTACGTGTTTATACGGCTTGTCCTTCCGCCGCCGGCCGGCGATACCAGTTGTAGTCCATATCAGGGAATATATTATCCCGGTACTCCAAATCCCCCAGCCAGCCCTCGTCAATCCTGTTGTTTTCGATCTGATCATGCAAACGCAAGAAATTGTTCAGGTGGGTTTTGGTCCTCCTTACCGCATATTCCACCATGGTGCCGGTACTCATGATAAAAGCCCAGTCGCTGCTCTGGGCCAGCATCAATTCCCGCGCCGCCTGGTTGAGCGCCCGGCGGTGCACGCCCCCGGCGCCGCCGCGCCTGCCGGCCATACCGGCCATCATTTCCGCCGCCATATGCAGGTGCCTGTAAATCCAGTCGTTTGTCTCGCATAACCAGACCTCGTGATAGCCCTTGTTCCCCCAGCTGGAGGAACAGGGTGTGGCCACCTGGTTGCAGCTAAATTTTTTTAAGTAGTCACTGGGGGTAATCAATTCGATGATATCCTGATCAAAGGCGATTTTTCTGATTAGATATTCCAGCCACCGGGGGCCTTCATACCACCAGTGGCCAAAAAGCTCCGCGTCATAAGGCGCGACAATGATCGGCGGGCGTTCCATTAAACCGGCCAGGTGCTGGACCTGGTGCTGCCGGTTAAACATGAAGTTGCCGGCATGTTCCGCCGCCTTTTCCTCCGCGCGCCGGGGGCTGTAGGGCTCTTTTTGTCCCAGCTCTACCTTTCCGGTTATCCTGTAATACTTAAAACCGGTATGTGTCCTCAGCCCATCGGGATGGATATAAGGCTTAATATATTCAAAATCAAGGTCATAGCCGATATCCCGGTAAAATTCCCTGTAGTCATAGTCGCCGGGGTAACCCTCCTGGCTGCTCCAGACCTGTTTGGAAGATTCTATATCCCGGCCGAACGCAGCCACCCCGGTAGGACAGTAGATGGGCGCGAATATGCCAAAACGTGGCCGGTGTGACGCGTACAGGACGCCATGGGCGTCGGTGAAAAAGAACCTCAGGCCATTCCTTTTTAAAATCTCATCCACACCCGGCGCGTAAGCGCATTCGGGCAGCCAAATGCCTTGCGGCGGCCGCCCCAGGTGGCGCGTATGCAGATCGACCGCCGCCTTCACCTGGGCGTTGACCGCTTCCGGGTGGAGCATCATAAACGGGAGGTAGCCGTGGGTGGAGGCGCATGTGATAATCTCCAGCCGCCCGTTGTCCTGGAATTTTTTAAAGGCCTTGACCAGGTTGCGGCCGTACCGGTCGCAGAAAATGTACATCGCTTCTTGTAAACGTTTCTTGTACATCAGGGCCGCTTCATGGAAGGGACTGCCGTAAGTGCGCCCTTCTTCCTTGCCCGCCAGTTCAATCAGTTTCGTTAAATGGCCGGTGTAGCGGTCCTGCAGCAGCGGATCCGTCAACATCGAGATCAAAGGCGGGGACAGGCTCATGGTCAGGCGAAAATTCACATTATCCGCCAACAGGTTTTCAAAGGCTTGTATTAAAGGTATATATGTTTCAGTAATGGCTTCAAACAACCATTTTTCTTCCAAAAAATCTTCGTGCTCGGGGTGGCGCACATAGGGCAGGTGCGCGTGCAGCACCAGGCAGAGGTAACCTTTTGACATTAATAGACTCCTTTCGCTTGCCGACACTTGTTAATTGCGCCAGTTTCCCGGGGAGCTAACATTGAGCGGGAGGGCGCCTTTTCGCAAAGCCAGTTCTTCAATAATCATCGGGGAACTGGTCCCGTATTTAACTTTCCCCAAAGACTGGTAGAGCCCTTCAATCCACATCCATTCTTCGTCCAGGCGATCTGAAAGAGAAGCGCGCGGGGTAGTGACTATGTTGGAACGCAGCAGGGTTACAAAACGGCCGTCGGGAAACATGCGCCCCAGGTCCGCGCAAAATGTGCGGTCGGGTTCGCCAACCTCAATATGCCAGTTGTCGATATTTTCCCCCATATGACAGTCAAAATATTTGAGGGCGTTATTTCCGTTGAAAGCAATGCCGGTGATATCGTAGATCCTCAAAACCGGGTGGGTGGAGAGCCAGGCGTCCGTGCCGTAAGTGCCGGCAAACTCCTCTTGTTTTGTGGCGGTGATTTCCCAGTAGGCAAAGAGCCAGTGCGGGTCGCGGGCGAGAAGGGCCATACGGTCCATCCCGTAATTATGCGGCAGGTAAATATCCTCTACTTTAGGGGCCGGCCGTCTTGCCGTGCCGGGGACGTTTATCCCCAATTCCTCCGCAGCTTCCTCAGTAAACAGCGGCTTAGGCGGATTGGCAATCCCAGCGCTGCGGTTTCTTCTTGCAGGCCATAAAAAAACACTGGCCACTATAATTATTAAAAATGAAAAAAACAAAAGAACAGGTAGAGACATCAGATTAGTTCCCCCTTTTAATAAGAAGAGTTATCAACAAAAAAAATCGTGATATAATTAAGCTATCCGCATGCTTTTTTTATTATTGCCCAGAAATAAATGCTTTATTAGCAAAAGGCCCGGCAAGGGTCTTGAAAAAATAATGCAAGTAAAATAGTATTTGTAATTGGCAGCAAAAACCAGTTAATTTGATTAAGAATGCGCAAAAAAAGGAGTTTTATTCATTAATAATATGCAATGCGTGTTAAAAGAAAAAATTGCCCTCATTTTAAAATTATTGGCGGAAAAATACCCGGACGCCGGGACATCGCTGAATTTTCAGACACCCTTCGAGCTTTTGGTGGCGGCAATTTTATCGGCGCAATGTACGGATAAGCAGGTAAACCGCATTACCGCCAGCCTTTTTAAAAAATATAATCAGCCGCGGGACTTTGCCCGCCTGACGCCGGACGAACTGGCCGAAGAGATTAAGAGCTGCGGTTTGTACCGCAATAAAAGCAGGTTTATTATCGAATCGGCCAAAGAAATTATTAAATCCCACGGCGGCCGCGTGCCCACGACCAGAAGTGAGCTGGAGGCCTTGCCGGGAGTGGGCCGGAAAACCGCGGGTGTGATTATCGGCGTGGCATACGGCGGCAGCGCCCTGCCGGTGGACACGCATGTCTTTCGCCTGGCCCGCAGGTTGGGGCTGTCTGAGGCGCGCGACCCCGCAAAGGTCGAAAAAGACCTGGCCGGATGTGTGCCCCAGGAGGAAAGGATGCCGTTTCACCACAGGTTGATTTTCCACGGCCGGGAAATTTGTTTGGCCAGAAAGCCGGCCTGCCTGAAATGCTGTCTGCGGGATTGCTGCGATTATTACCAAACGGGAAGTGAGCCGTCTTGAATATAGTGCTGGTTGAACCGGAGATACCAGCCAATACCGGAAATATTGCCCGGACCTGCGCCGTTACCGGCGCGTCGCTTCATTTAATAAAACCGCTGGGTTTTTCCACCGAAGACAAATACCTCAAACGGGCCGGGCTGGACTACTGGCATTTGGTGAATGTAATCTACCATGATAGCTTTGCCGGCTTTGCCGAATGTTATAAACGCGGGCGATTTTATTTCGCTACTACAAAGGCTTCTCTTTTATACACGGAAGTTTTATATGAAACCGGCGGGTTTTTAATTTTTGGCAGGGAAACCCGGGGCCTGCCGCCGGAAGTACTGGAAGGCTGCCCGGGGACCAAAATCCGGGTGCCGATGATCAGCGCGGCCCGGTCGCTAAACCTGGCCAACACGGTGGCGGTGGTGCTGTACGAGGCCCTAAGGCAGCAGGGTTTTCCGGGATTGGGTTAGATAAAACCCAGGAATAAAACAAATGGACAGGAGTGGGTTAATTTGAATGCAATTGACAGGGTCCGGAACTATCTGGATCAATATAATATGGATTTAAAAATTATTGAGTTTGAGGAAAGCACCAGCACCTGCGAGTTGGCGGCGGCGGCATTGGGTGTGGAGGTTGGCCAAATAGCCAAAACCCTGGTTTTTCTAGCTGATGGAAACCCTGTTCTGGTCGTGGCCAGCGGTGATAATAAGGTTAAAAGCAACAAACTTAAGAGGTTGCTTGACGCTTCCAAAATAAAGATGGCCGATCCGGACACTGTCCAACGTGTGACCGGCTATCCGGTCGGCGGCGTTTGCCCGCTGGCCCTGGCCGAAGAGGCGCCGATCCTGCTGGACGATTCCATGCGCCGTTTCCCTGTAGTTTATGCCGCGGCCGGCACGCCCCGCTCGGCCCTGCCGGTAACAATGGAGCAGCTGGAGATTATAACCGGCGGCAAATGGGCTGACTTAGTGTAAAAGGTTGTAAATATGTCATGCAATTTGATATCTATTTGCTATCGAAAGGAGGTGTCAATCATTTGTTTGTCCATTTACACGTTCACTCAGAATATAGTTTGTTGGACGGTGCGGCGCGGATTAAGCGGGCGGTGGCCAGGGCCGCCGGGATGGGGATGCCGGCGCTGGCGATAACGGACCACGGCGCCATGCACGGCGTGGTGGAATTCTACAAGACCTGTAATAATGCCGGAATTAAGCCGATCCTGGGCTGTGAGGTTTACGTGGCGCCGCGCAGCATGTCGGACCGTACCCCGAGGATTGACGACAACTTAGGCCACCTGGTCCTGCTGGCGGAAAATGAGGAAGGTTACCAGAACCTGCTGGATCTTGTATCGCAAGGTTTTACCAGGGGTTTTTATTACAAGCCCAGGCTGGACAAGGAGACGCTGGCTTCCCGCAGCAAGGGGCTGATCGCCCTGAGCGGCTGCATCGCCGGGGAGGTGGCCGCCAAAATACTGGCCGGGGAAAACGATAAGGCCAGGCAGGCGGCCGGGGAATACCGTGATATTTTCGGTCCCGGCAACTATTACCTGGAGTTGCAGGACCACGGTTTTCCGGAACAGCGGACAGCCAACCGGGAACTGTTGAAAATACACCGGGAAATGGATATCCCGCTTGTGGTGACCAACGACGTGCACTACGTCAGGCGCGAGGACGCCCGCAGCCAGGATGTGCTCCTGGCCATCCAGACCGGCAAAAGCGTGGACGACCCCGGCCGGATGAAATTCCAGTCGGAGGAACTGTACCTGAAAAGCCCCGACGAAATGCGGCGCTTGTTTGCCGATTATCCGCAAGCCCTGCAAAACACGCTGGACATCGCCCAACGCTGCAATGTCCAAATGGAGTTCGGCAGCTACTACCTGCCTCATTACGCGGTGCCTGAAGGGTATAATGCCGACACATACCTGGAACGGCTCTGCAGCCGGGGAGTGCAAAAACTATACGGTGACACGGGCGGTGAGATCCAAAAACGGATGGAGTTTGAACTGGGCGTAATCAAGCAGATGGGCTACTCGGCCTATTTCCTGATTGTCTGGGATTTCATCCATTTTGCCCGATCAAAAGGGATACCGGTAGGCCCCGGCCGCGGTTCCGCCGCCGGCAGCCTGGTCGCCTACAGCCTGGGCATAACCAACATCGACCCGCTGAAATACGGCCTGCTGTTCGAAAGATTTCTCAATCCGGAACGAGTATCGATGCCCGATTATTTAATGTAGTCGTCTACACTGGTAACATTGTAGATTACCACCGGGTGAATTGCTGGAAAGCCCTAAAGCCGGGTTAACGATACCATTATCGAAAGAAAATGGCGAACCGTAAAATTAACCTGGATGTGACAATGGGTAATCAGCAGCCAAGCGCCTGTACCGAAAGGTTGGCGAAGGTTCAACGACTAGAAAAACGGCCAATAAGCTGTTGCTAAGCCTAAGTCATTTGGTTCCACTGACAAATGATAAGGTGATAATGCCATAGCGCCCGGCGCCCTAACAGCAATAGCTGTGGGTGAAGATATAGTCTATCCCCCTGGGAAACCCGGGGTATAAGAGATTGACATCGATTTCTGTTTCGAACGGCGGGGCGAGGTTATTGATTATGTGGTGCAAAAATACGGCGCCGACCACGTAGCGCAAATTATTACTTTCGGCACCATGGCCGCCCGGGCGGCAATCAGGGACGTGGGCCGGGCGCTGAGCATGCCCTACGGCGAGGTGGACAGGGTGGCCAAGCTGGTGCCGGCCGAACTGAACATTACCATTGAAAAAGCCCTGAACGACGCGCCGGAACTAAAAGAGCTCTACGATCAGAGGGAAGAGGTTAAAAGACTGATTGACACCGCCGCCGCGCTGGAAGGCATGCCCAGGCACGCCTCCACCCACGCCGCCGGCATTGTGATCACCCCGAAGCCCCTGACCCATTATATCCCCCTGTACAAGGCGTCCGACGGGCCGGTAACGACCCAGTTCGCCATGGGGACGGTGGAAGAACTGGGCCTTTTGAAGATGGACATGCTCGGCCTGAGAACTCTAACCGTAATCAGCGACGCGCTCAAGTCCATTGCTGAGAGTGCCGGCGATAATCTGGATATAGACAAAATACCGATGGACGATCAACCGGCCTACGAAATGCTGGGCAGGGGTGAGGCCGCCGGGGTGTTCCAGCTGGAAAGCAGCGGCATGCGGGCCATCCTCAGGGAATTGAAGCCGGAGGTTTTTGAAGATATCGTGGCCCTGGTGGCGTTGTACCGTCCCGGGCCCCTGGGCAGCGGCATGGTGGAGGATTTCGTCAAGAATAAGCATGGGCTCAAGAAAACCAGCTATCTCCACCCCAAACTGGAGCCCATATTAAAGGATACCTACGGCGTGATCCTGTACCAGGAACAGGTGATGCGCATATCCAGCGAATTGGCCGGTTTCACCCTGGGCGAGGCCGATATGCTGCGCCGCGCCATGGGCAAGAAAAAACCGGAAATTATCGCCGGGTTTCGATCTCAGTTTGTGGAAGGCGCGGTCAAAAACGGCGTTGAAGAAAATATTGCAGGCCAGATCTTTGACCTGATGGAATATTTCGCAGGGTACGGCTTTAATAAATCCCACTCGGCTGCCTACGCGCTGGTTTCGTACCAGACCGCTTACCTGAAGGCCAACTACCCGCTCCAGTTTATGGCAGCGCTATTGACCTCGGTGAGAGACAATACGGACAAGGTTTCCGCTTATATTGAGGAGTGCCGCCGCCTGGGCATAGAGGTGCTGCCGCCTGATGTAAATGAGAGCCGGGAAAGCTTCACAGTGGCGGGCAGCAAAATCCGCTTTGGCCTGGCCGCTGTGAAAAATGTCGGCCTCGGCGCGGTGGAGTCGATCATCCAGGCCAGGGAAAAGGGCGGGGCTTTCAGCGATTATACTGATTTTTGCAGGCGGCTGGATCCCAGGAGCGTCAACAGGAGGGTGCTGGAGAGCCTGATCAAATGCGGCGCCTTTGATTCACTGGGTTATTGCCGGGCGCAGCTGATGGGGGCGGTGGACTCGGGACTCAGCCTGGCGCAGCAATCGCAGCGTGAACGGGAAAACGGGCAACTGTCCCTGCTGGACTTGCTGGACGGGGGCGGCGACTCGGTGAGCATCGAATTGCCCGGGGTGGGGGAATACCCCGTGGATCAGATGCTGGCGCTGGAGAAGGAAACCCTGGGGCTCTATATCAGCGGGCACCCTCTGGCGCAATACCGCAGCGTGCTGGGGGAGCTGTCCACGGTAACGGCCCTGGAGGCGCCGGAACTGCCCGACGGCAGCGAGGTAGCGCTGGGCGGCCTGATTACAGGCCTGAAAAAAACCACCACCCGCCGGGGGGATCCAATGGCCATCCTGACGGTGGAGGACCTGACCGGTTCCATTGAGGTTGTCGTTTACCCGCGCCCCTATGCCCAAAGCCGCCTGGCTCTCAGGATTGACGAGGTAGTCGT
This sequence comes from uncultured Eubacteriales bacterium, assembly GCA_964390855.1. Classification (GTDB taxonomy): domain Bacteria; phylum Bacillota; class Desulfotomaculia; order Desulfotomaculales; family Pelotomaculaceae; genus Syntrophopropionicum. The sequence goes on from CAYMJG010000030.1 coordinate 8,896, forward strand.
GGTAAAAGGCAAAACCAGGGAGGACGGGGATGAAACTAAAATAATCAGCGATCAAATTTCCACCCTGGAGAGCCACCTGGAGGGTGAGTTGCATTTAAAACTAAGTGATACCAGTGCGCCATTTCTCGATCAGCTGCAGTTAATCATGAGCAGCTTTAAAGGTAATTCCCCCGTTTTTTTGCATTTTGAAAATGAAAAAAAGGTGATCAAGGTTGGGGAGGAATTCTACGTTAATCTTTCGAGCCAGATGGCGGAGAGGTTGGAAGAACTGCTCGGCCGGGCGCGGGTTAAAATAAAAAGAAAAAATAGCCTGCTGCATTCCAAAGCCGCCGGGGAAAAACCGGCCGGCCCAGAGGAAACCGGGACCGTCCAAATCAATTCCAACCAACCGGCTGGTAAGGACATTTTCTTCAGCATCCTGGACCTATAGGGCGGGACCGGCCCCCAGCCAAAAAAGTGCGGCTGAAGCCGCACCTACAGCCTTAGGCCGCCGAATGCCGGTCGCCGGGCCCTGCCGCGGCATTTTTTTCCGGCTAGTGAATATTGTATCTCGTAGGGCGGGCTTCAGCCCGCCATCCCAATCTTGGCCAAACCGTGCACGTCCCCAATTCTTTCCGGGATGAAACAAAAACCTGCCCCTGTTACATGCCCCAATCTACCCTTTCCGGGATGAAACGGGACCCGCCCCCTGTTCCATCCCCCGCACTTGTCAAACCCAGGCCCGCATGCTAAAATATATTAAAATTTGGTAATTTTAAGGGGTGGGTGTTTTGCCGGGCAGGTTAAGCGATCCGACGGCGGAATATGTTGTAATTAAGGCGCTGGAGAACGGGGTGACGATCATCGGCCTGACCCGTGGGATGGACACAAGGTTTCATCACTCTGAAAAGCTTGACAAAGGCGAGATTATGATCGCCCAGTTTACCGAACATACCTCGGCTATAAAAATACGCGGCAAGGTAGAGCTCTTAACCCGGCACGGCGGCATCAATTCGGGCGACTGAGCGGCCTTTGCCGGCGGCAAAGAGATAATAGGGTTCACATCCGCTTTATATCCAGGGCATCAGCCCCTGGGTATGCTTATTTACAGCAAAAAAAAAGGAATACCGGCGGGCCGGGTAGAAAACAAAAGACATGCCTCAATTTCAAAAGGGGAGGCCTCAAAGTGTGGACAGTTGTTTACATCGCGCCTAATCAGGCGGCTGCGGAAAGGCTGAAAATGATACTGGCCACAGAAGGCTATTTAGTTCAGCTCAGGACGGCAGGGTTGCCTCAGGCCAATAATACCGGCCCGGTGGAGGTACTGGTCCCCGAATCAGAAGTGGATGAAGCTATGGAAATTATCAAATATAATCTAATCATCATATAAGGAGTGCTCTTTTTGGCCCTTGATCACCTTAGCCAACAAAAAAATGCCGCGGCCCGGCCGGAAACGGAAAACCGCGATATTCCAGATAATATTTGGAGCAAATGCGGGCGCTGCGGTGAAATCCTGTTAAATAAGGATTTAATCAAAAACCACAAGGTGTGCCAGTGCGGTTTTCATTTCCGCCTGACAGCATTGCAGCGGATCTATATGACCCTGGATATCGGCAGCTTCAATGAATTAGACGCCGGTCTTTCCCCGGCAAACCCTTTTGGGCTTGCTGATTATGCAGGCAAGCTGGCCGAAGCGCGCAATAAAAGCGGCCTGAATGAAGCGGTGATCTACGGCGATGGGACCATTGATAAAATTCCTGCGGTCGTGGCGGCTATGGACACTAATTTTATGATGGCCAGCATGGGCGCCGTGGCCGGCGAGAAAATTACCAGGGCCATAGAATTGGCCGCTGCCGATCATAAACCGCTGATTATATTCACTGCTTCCGGGGGCGCCAGGATGCAGGAGGGGATACTTTCCCTAATGCAGATGGCCAAAACGGTGGAAGCCCTATCCAGGCTGGGTGAGGCCGGCCAACTATACATTACGGTGATTACCGATCCGACCACCGGCGGCGTCAGCGCCAGCTTTGCCGCCCTGGGCGATATTATTCTGGCCGAACCGGACGCCATGATCGGCTTTACCGGTCCCCGGGTTATTGAACAGACCATCCGCCAGAAACTGCCGGAGGGTTTCCAGCGCGCCGAATTCTTTAAGCAGCACGGCTTTATAGACAAAATTGTCCCCAGGCCGCAGATGAAAAGGACCCTGGCAAAACTTCTGGCATTACACCAGCAGGGGGAAAAATAAAAAATGGCGGTAGTTTTGGAATTTGAAAAGCCAATCCAGGAATTAGAAAATAAAATAGACGAGCTGCGTAAATTTTCCTCTGAAAAAGGTATTGATCTGTCCAATGAAATAGACACACTGGAAAAAAGGGCCGCCGAGGTGAGGAAATCAATTTACAGCAGCCTTAACGCCTGGCAGCATGTGCTGATTGCCAGGCACCCGGAACGTCCCCACACCGATGACTATATCAATTACATTTTTGACGATTTCATAGAACTGCACGGAGATCGGTGTTTTGGCGACGACCCGGCCGTGGCGGGCGGCATCTGCCGGTTTAACGGGCGGCCTGTGACAGTTATCGGCCAGATGAAGGGAAAAGATACCAACGAAAACCTGGCCAGAAATTTCGGTATGGCCCATCCGGAAGGATACCGCAAGGCGATCCGGCTGATGAAGCAGGCTGAAAAATTCAACCGGCCGGTGATCTGTTTTATAGATACCCCTGGGGCCTACCCCGGCATCGGCGCTGAGGAAAGAGGCCAGTTTGAGGCCATCGCGCAAAGCATGCTGGTTATGTCAGCCCTTAAGGCGCCGATTATCACGGTAGTTATTGGCGAGGGATTCAGCGGGGGCGCACTGGGCATCGGGGTGGGGGACAGGATCCTGATGCAGGAACACGCAATTTACTCGGTAATTACCCCGGAAGGCTACGCCAGCATATTATGGAAGGACGCCGCCCGGGCCCGTGAAGCGGCGGAGGCGATCAGGATCATCGCCAGGGACATACGGGAGTTGGGTGTTGCCGATAAAATAGTATCTGAGCCACTGGGCGGCGCCCACCGGGATCCGGAAGCGGCCGCGGCGATGATGGGCCGGGCCCTGGCGGAAACCCTTGATGAACTGCTCAAGCTAAGATCGGATGACCTGTTGCAGCAAAGATATGAGAAGTTCCGTTCCATTGGAATCTTAAAATGAACATCACCGGTCAGGCCCCGGTTGGCGGCCTGGCCTATTTATTTGCCTAACATTTGGCGGGTGTCGAATGTTTTTTTTGATCAAGAGCAATATATATACAGCACATTATAAGTAAACGGGGGTTGTGACTGGTGCAAAGAATCGCTGTATTGACCAGCGGCGGGGACTCGCCGGGGATGAACGCCTGCATCAGGGCCGTGGTGCGCAAGGCCATTTACCACGGTCTTGAGGTTATCGGCATAAAAAGGGGTTTTAATGGTTTTATCGAAGCAGATATGATACCGATGAACCCCGGTTCAGTGGCCGGTATTATCCACAGGGGCGGCACCATTTTACATACGGCCCGCTCGGAACAGTTTCTTACCCCCGAAGGCCGGGCCAGGGCTTTTGAAAACGTTAAGCGTTTTGGTATCCAGGGACTGGTTGTCATCGGCGGGGAGGGTTCTTTCCGCGGCGCCGCCGTTTTCAACCAGGAATACGGCGTCCCGGTTATAGGGGTACCCGGGACCATAGATAACGATATCCCCGGCACGGATCAGACTATCGGCTTTGACACTGCGGTAAACACAGCGGTGGAAGCAATCAGCAAAATCAGGGACACCGCCACTTCACATGAACGGACCTTTATTATTGAAGTAATGGGCAGGCATTTCGGCTATATCGCCATGGCGGCCGGCCTGGCGGGCGGGGCGGAATCCATCCTGGCGCCGGAATGTCCTTTTAACTATGATGAGATCTGCGGGCGTTTGTTAAGGGGTTATCGCCGCGGCAAACTGCACAGTATTATCGTGGTGGCCGAGGGAACCGCGAGCGCCATGGAGGTGGGGAATATTATCAAAGAGCGCACCGGCTTTGATACAAAGGTGACCATCCTGGGACACCTGCAGCGCGGCGGCATGCCTTCCGCGGCCGATCTAATCCTGGCCAGCCGGATGGGCGCCAGGGCCGTGGAGCTGCTCATGGCCGGCGATGATCGAAAAATGGTCGGTGTTAAAACAGGCGAACTGGTCGCAGTATCCATAGAAGACGCTCTGTCCCGGACAAAACCATTTGATCGGGAACTATGCAACCTGGCGACCACTTTGTCGATATAAAATATCTTGATGCGGGGGGGAAATGTTTGCGTCGAACCAAGATTGTCTGCACCATCGGCCCGGCCAGCGACAGCGTGAAAACCTTAAAAAAATTATTGCTGGCCGGTATGAATGTGGCCCGTCTGAATTTTTCACACGGGACCCATGAAGAACACAAGCGGAAAATTGAAGCAATCCGGCAGGCCGCGGAAGAATGCGGCAAGTATGTGGCGATCATGCTGGATACCAGGGGGCCGGAAATTCGCCTGGGGTATTTTAAAGAAGAGCCTGTGCGGCTGGCCGAAGGCGATCGGGTAACACTGACCACGGCGCCGGTCAAGGGTGATAAAAAGCTCATCCCCGTCACCCATAGCGGCCTGCCCGGGGACGTGCGCAAAGGCGACACGATCCTGGTGGCGGACGGTTTGATCGCCCTAAAAGTTTTATCCGCTACAGAAACAGAAATACAATGTATGGTCATGAACGGCGGGGAACTGACCAGCCAGAAAGGCGTTAATGTGCCGGGCGTGGACATCAGCCTGCCTTCTATTACCGACAAGGACGTCCAGGATATTCTTTTCGGCGTTGAACACGGGCTGGATTTTATCGCCGCCTCGTTTATCAGAAAGTCCGCGGACGTCCTGGCTATCCGCCAAATTTTGGAGAATGCCGGCGGCGCCCTTGATATTATCTCCAAGATCGAAAGCAGAAGGGCAGTTAACAACCTTGACGAGATCATCAAGGTGTCCGACGGGATCATGGTCGCCAGGGGCGACCTGGGCGTGGAAATCCCGGTGGAGGAGGTGCCCCTGCTGCAGAAAACGATCATTGAAAAATGCAACCTGGCCGGCAAACCTGTGGTTACCGCCACGCAAATGCTGGAGTCAATGATCCACAATCCCCGTCCCACCAGGGCGGAGACCAGCGACGTAGCCAACGCGATCTTCGACGGTAGCGACGCCGTCATGCTCTCCGCGGAAACCGCTTCGGGCAAATACCCGCTGGAGTCAGTGGAAATGATGGCGCGCATTGCCTGCAGGGCCGAGGCCGCCCTGCATTACGAGGAAATGCTGATTAAAAAGGGCGCCGACATGCACAGACAGACGGTTACGAACGCTATCAGTTACGCTACTTGCACCGCCGCCCAGAACCTCGGCGCCGCGGCAATTATTGTATCCACGGAATCGGGGCACACCGCTAAAATGGTTTCCAAATACCGGCCCAGGGCGCCGATCGTAGCCGTTACGCCCCATGTCCCGGTAATCAGAAAGCTGGCGCTGAATTGGGGCGTAAACCCGGTCATCGCGACCAGCAGGGACAGCACCGACGCGATGATGGACGAGGCGGTTGAAGCCGCGCTGTGTGCGGGTTTAATCAGCGGGGGCGACCTGATTGTCTTTACCGCCGGTATCCCGGTGGGCATCAAAGGCACAACCAACCTGATCCGCGTCCACACGGTGGGCGACATCATTTTGCGGGGAACGGGAATCGGCAACCGGTCGGTAACGGGAACAGTGCGCATCGCCCGCTCCGGCGGGGAGGCGTTGGAAAAGGTCGGCCAGGGGGATATCCTGGTGGCTTCCGTCACAGGCAGCGAGTACATCCCGGCCATGAAAAAGGCTGGAGCGGTAATTGCCGAAATGGGCGGACTGACCTCCCACGCGGCCATAGTCTGTTTGGAGTTTGACATACCGGTGGTTGTGGGCGCCGACAATGCCACGGATATATTGAAAGAAGGCGAAGTGATCACCGTGGACGGTCAGAGGGGCCTGATCTACCGGGGAGAAGCCAGGGTATTGTAGGCCGTTGATCAAGAGGGGGACAGACGCAGGGTATCCCCGCGGCAGGCGTTAATAAAGTTTCCGTCCCCGGGTATCCTATTACAGGGCAACCGCGGGGAGGAGCTTTTTTTGTTTGACCTGATTGTGCATTTTCTTTCCAGGCTGGGCCTGGCCGGACTGCTGGCCGGTGTTTACGTTGAGGCCATGGGCCTTCCTTTCCCCGGCGGCATCATGGTGGTGATCACCGGGATACTAATCGAGCAGGGCAAGCTGGATTTTCCCAGCGCTTTTGCCATAACCTTTGGCGGTTACAGCGCCGGGGCGATAACCGCCTATGTCGTCGGCAGACGTCTGGGGCAGCCCTTTTTCATGCGTTGCGGCAAGCTGCTGCAATTATCGCCGGAGCGATTTGCCAAAGCGCAATCCTGGCTGGATCGTTCAGCGCCGGTTTTTCTTGTTTTTGGGCGCTTTATTCCCGGAGTCAGCAACCTGACCCCTTATATGGCGGGGGTAAGCCACATCGGGTTCTGGTATTTCCTCTTTTACAACTCGCTTTTTACCGCTGGTTGGGGTTCTTTGTATTTGCTGCTGGGGATGTTCTTTGGTTACAATTACCAGCTGGTTGCCCGTTACCTTAATTCTAAATTACCGCTGGTCGGTTTGGCCCTGATTCTGCTTTATTTTATTTACATTTATGTTCGCAAACAGTTCAAGAATAAGGTTAAAAATTTATAAACTGAAGGAAAACCCGGGCAGGCAGGCGAATATTACTGTATCTGCGCCGGGGGGTGTTGCTTTGATCAAGTCAATCAAAGGGGATATTACGGAGCTTGACTTTGACGCTATTGTTAACGCGGCTAACAGCAGTCTGTCCATGGACGCGGGCGTGGCCGGGGCAATCAAGAAAAAGGGCGGCGCCGCCATTGGGGAGGAAGCGGCGGCCAAAGGCCCGATCCCGGTAGGCGAAGCGGTGGTCACCGGCGCGGGTGCGCTAAGAGCGCGGTACATTATCCATGCCGCGGCGATGGGCCCGGATCTGGTTGCCGATGCGGACAAGGTACGCTCCGCCACCAGGAACGCCCTTTTGAGGGCTGAGGAGATGGGCCTCAAAAGGATTGCTTTTCCGGCCCTTGGTACCGGCGCCGGCGGCCTGGACTTTGACCTGGCGGCCAGGGTGATGGTTTGTGAGGCGCGCCGCCATGTGGCCAGGGGTTCGGCCCTGGAACAGATTGCCTTTGTGCTTTTTGATCAGCATGGTTACAACTCATTTAACGGGATCACAAGTAGAAACGCGGTTGTCTGCCTGGGCGACAGCATCACCTGGGGTTTCCCCTTCGGGCCGCAGGCCTCCTGGGTTGCGCTGAGCGCCAAAAAGCTCGGCCTAAATTTAATCAACGCAGGCACGAACGGAGACACCACCCGGGCGATGAGGCGCCGCTTCAAAAGAGATGTGATCGGTGTTGACCCGGCCTATGTAATTATCATGGGTGGAGGCAACGACGCCTTCATGGGGTATTCCCTGGAAAATTTCGCGGAAAATGTGGAGGCTATGGCTGCCGCTGCCCGGGAGAACGGCATTTGCCCGGTAATCGGCCTGCCGGCGCCTGTTTGCCCGGTGCTGTTTATCACAGATGAAACCGGTATTGCCGGCTGCGAGCTGGACGGTTACAAAGAGTGGGCGGAAGAATTCGCCGCCGGGGCTGAACTGCCTGTGTTAGATTTTCACAGACCGCTTCTGGATCCGGCAACGGGCGCTGCCGTGCCGGGCTACTTCTCCGACGACGTCCACCCCGGCATTAAGGGGTACCAGGTCCTGGCCGGGGCGTCCGAGCGGCTGCTCACCAATATCAAGAACGGGTTGTAAAGCGGAAAAGGCCGGGCGGGAAGAACGGATCCACAAGCCGCATTTTAATTTTACTGGGGGTACAAGGTATGGAAAAAGAAATGGCCTTCCCCGAATTCATTGGAGAAACAGAACAGGCTGTGATTATGGTGGTCCCGTCCCTGGAACAGGACTTGTCCGTGTTATATAAGCGTTTTCACGAAGGTGAGGAAATCGACTACTGGCTGAATTGGGAGTTAACATCAATCAGCGATAACCAATATGTGGTTGCATTAAAAATCGGCTGGGAGGGGGAGGATGTCGTTTCCATAGGGTTTACCCTGGATATGTGGGAATACCTGCCGGTGATCGTCAGAAGGGACAACCTGGTTCTGATGACGGACTGGCGCCTGATTGAGGAAGGAATTGCCGCCGGCATGGACAAAATGGGGCGGTTCAGGCCCAAGGCGCTCCTGGTGCGTGACGCGGGGCAGGGGATGGCGGGGCTGTCCAACAAGGTGGCCGACAAGGCCATGTGCCGGGGAAGCAGCACCGAACTAATTCAGTTGTTGGAAATACTGCAAAGCGGTAGAAAAACAAATTTGAACATACACTAACTAATTATTGATTAGCGTATATAATTAATAGGGTTTATACCCGGCATTTATTAGTGTATCTAATAAATGAGGCATAAACCGCCGTTAACTACTAGATATTTACCTGACCACAAGGTTTTAATACCTAACAAAAATAGCCTTTTCATTTTCGTCAAATACAGCACTGTACTTGCCTTTTTGCTGGATATTGAAATGTTTAAAAAATCCCCGGGCGCCTATTTTGTTTTTGTTAAGAATAAGCCCGTTTTCACCGCCGGAGGCTTTAATTCTTATAGTTTTGGTGTCCCTGTCGAAAGCTAGTTCAACATGCCCGGTGTCAAACCTTTCGACAAGTTTTTTGTTTAGGGTGAGGTGGTTCTTAGAAATGGCCACTGTTGTTTCCTTATCGAAGCGGGGTTTGTATACTTCAAATGACATAATAACACTCCTTTGCTTTTTACAATTATAGATTAAACGCACAGGATAGTCAAACAGGATAGATTATTATAATCCTGTTAGCTAACATTTGATCCACGCGGACCTGTACTATTGGTTTAAATACAGCGTTCCTTGCAATGTCTTTTTATATCCTTAACGTGATATAATAACATTGTATTTTACTTAAGCATTATTTTGCAAACAGGTGGCGAGGATGATGTCTTTATTTGAACGGTTTAAAGTCAGAAAACCCGGGAAGCATGAGAGGAAGGCCGACGTGTGTGTCTGCGGAGGGGAACTTACCGCTATACCCGGTGAAAAAAAGGATCTATACTTTTGCCCCGGTTGCAACAAACTGTTCTACTTCCTGGAGTCGGATCTGGAAATGCCTAAGATTGTCCCAATCAGCATGGGCCGGCTAAAGAAAAAATAAAAACAAAACTAGATGTAATTTATGGGGATGTAAATATGGGGGGGGTACAGTGTGCAGGATATAAAAGACACTGAACTTAAGAGATGGCGTCTGTATGTGATTCTGGTAACTGTGCTGGGCATCATTTTATTTTCACTGCCCTGGATCACGCCCAGATATAAAATTGCCTTAACAGTGCCGCTCTACGCGATGTTTGTATATGTATACTACAAGTATTTAACATTAAAGAAAGGGTTCCAGGCGGCGGCCGCAGAGGAAGAGAGCAAACCCGCCGGGCGGAAAATTCCCCCCGGCCAAAAAACAGCCGGCAAACCAACCGGAAAAACGGCCGGGAAAACGTCTGGTAACCAGACCGGGAAGCAGGCCCAGAAAGGCAATGCGGCGCTTAAAAAGGGCCGGTAAGATATTCTCTGACATGTTTGCCACCGGTTTTTAGCAGCCGGCTTCAAGCCGCTTAATACATGTATTTTTGCAAAAAGGCAGGATCATTCCTGCCTTTTTGCATGTCCAAAATATTGATTGCGGCTGACTATTAATACAATCGCCAACATATATTTAATATTCGCCATTCAACAATGTAAGATTAAATAAGTGCAGGAATAGTGGGGTTTTACCAGCAGACAAGGATTTTAAGCGGGATGTTTAATATAAATTTTTGGAATTATCAGATTAAATAATCTAATAAGGGGGTTATATACAAAATCTACTTTTTGTCCATGGGAGTAACAAAATTGGAGGTGGCAACTTGCAAAGCCTGGACACCTATTGGAATCCGATTTTGGAGACTATGCCGGTAGAAAAGCTGAAGGAACTGCAGTTGATGAAGTTTAAAAGGATATTGCAGTGGGCTTACGACAGGTCCAAGCTTTACCGGGGACTCTATAAAGCAGCCGGGTTAACCCCTGAAGATATTAAAACATGGGAAGATGTTAGGAAAGTACCGATGACCGAAAAAGAGAATTACCGCAAGGCTCAGTATAAGGAACCCTGGCCTTACGGGGATTCTCTTTGTGTGCCATTAGAAGAGGTAACGGTGTACCACCAAACCAGCGGCACCACCGGACAGCCAATATTTCAGCCCGACACATGGCAGGACTGGGAGTGGTGGGCGGAAACCTGGTGCCAGTTCTTGTGGGCGATGGGTTTCAGGAACACCGACCGGGTTTTCCTGCCGTTTGGTTACAACGTTTTTGTCGCCTACTGGGCCGGCCATTACGCCGCCGAAAAAATCGGCTGTGAGGTCGTTTCGGGGGCTTTGCTCAGCACCGAAGAAAGAATATTAAAAATGAGAGAGCTCAAGGCTACCGCTTTTATGGCCACGCCTACCTATGTCCTGGGCATGGCCGACTCCTGCCGGAAAATGGGCATAGACCCGCATAGTTTGGGGATTACCAAAATCCTGTGCGCGGGTGAGCCCGGCGCCAGTGTCCCCACCACCAAAAAGAGGATGGAAGATGCCTGGGGCTGCAATGTTTACGACCATGTAGGCGCGACCGAAATGGGCGCATGGGGTTATGAGTGCAGCTATAAACCGGGTGGTTTGCATATTAACGAAGGATTTTTCCTGCTGGAACTTCTGGACCTGGAAACAGGCGAACTTATTGAGGAACCCAATAGACTGGGGAAGGTCGTCCTCACTTCTTTCGATAGGATGGCCCAGCCGTGCATTCGCTACGACAGTAAAGACGTGGCCATGTGGAGTGAAAACGGCTGCGCCTGCGGCCGCACGCACCGCATACTAAAGGGCGGGGTGCAGGGCCGCATCGACCATATTACCAAAGTAAAAGGCGTGCTGTTCAGCCCCGTAACGGTGGAGGAAGCCGTGCGCAGTATGTCGCAGTTGGGCAACGAATACGAATTAATTGTGAAAAAAAAGGGAGAAGTAGACAAGATTATCCTCAAATATGAACTGGCGCCCGGTTACGAAGGCCAGGAAAAAGAGGTTGAGCCCGAGCTGGCCAGGATATTGCGAATCAAGGCTAACCTGAACTTTACCCTGGAAAGCCATCCCTATGGTTCCCTGCCCCGGTATCAAGTAAAAGCCAAACGTTTTAAGGACCTCAGGTAATATTAATAGAAAGGTGGCGATATGCTGTGACAGAAGAAGCCAGAATATGTGAAATGGCTGATATTATTGCCAATATTAAAAAGGAAGCGGAAGCTCTGAAGGAGCTGGGTTGCCTTTGCGGCAATAAATGCGTGGAAATGAATGTTGTCCGGATGTCCGCCATGATTAAAATGCTGGAACTGAACATTTCCGACGTCGCCGATATATTGGAAGCGCAGCCGGAGCTGGCCATGAGTTGCTAGAACACGAGCTGCAGGAAAATGAAGGTTTGCCGGATTAGTCTTATTCAAAAGGAGCTGCCGTAAGGCAGCTCCTTTGTTGTGGGAAATAATGCTTTTCGAAAATTGCGGACACGCGGCCTGACGGATTTGTTCGTTTCCGGTTTGCTGTTGCACACTGCAGCGGGTTAATACATAGACTATTATGGTTGCGTACCAAAATATGGATAAATTGAAAGGGATATCTAACCATGAAAAACAGGCATAACATGTATGAACCCAATGAGAAATACGGCAAAGAACGTGGTTCCGAATGTGATTCCCTGGGGCCCAAATGCGATTTAGGATGTCATATCGGTCCCACAGGCCCCCCAGGCCCTCCCGGTCCCAGAGGACCCAAGGGAGATCCCGGCTGTCCGGGGCCAAAAGGGGATATTGGTTATCCAGGACCCCCCGGTCCTATAGGGTCCATGGGCCCGGAAGGCCAGAGAGGGCCAAGGGGTCCTCAAGGAAACAATGGGGAAAAAGGCGATCCCGGTTGTCCGGGACCTGTAGGCCCGCGCGGCCCCCAGGGGGCAATAGGGCCTCCCGGACCGCAAGGCGTACGGGGTGATGTCGGGCCGCAAGGCGATCCGGGTTGTCAGGGACCCGCAGGTCCCCGTGGAAATCCCGGCCCGGCCGGACCGCAGGGAATACAGGGGACTGTTGGCCCCAAAGGCGATCCCGGTTCTATGGGTCCTAAAGGCGATGCCGGGCCCGAAGGCCCCCAGGGTCCTCAGGGCATAGCGGGTTCTGTCGGGCCTATCGGCCCTGAAGGGCCGGCCGGCCCCATCGGTCCGCAGGGAGTACAGGGCGCCAGGGGTTGTCAGGGACCAGAGGGGCCTCAAGGCGCACAAGGGGATATCGGTCCGACAGGCGACACCGGTCCCATCGGTCCGACAGGCGACACCGGTCCCA
>CAYMJG010000030.1:21565-27668 GCA_964390855.1 uncultured Eubacteriales bacterium
GTCCCATCGGTCCGACAGGCGACACCGGTCCCATCGGTCCGACAGGCGACACCGGCCCCATCGGTCCGACAGGCGACACGGGTCCCGCAGGCCCTGATCTGGGGAGCGTGGGGTTTTCTGCCTTTAAACCATCTTTGTCAATTTCCGCAAGCTCACAAATTACCGATTGGACAATAACGGATCCTTATTATGGGGACGCCGCCTTTGATGCTACCACTGGAAACTTTACCGTTCCCGCCGCAGGCAGATATTCTATTAAAGCGACAATCAATTATTCTACCCTGCTGGCAATAACCGCTTCAGTGGGCGCCAATGTGAATCCATCCTTTGCGGTGAGCGTAACTTCCCCTACAGCACAGGATTTGGTCAGCGGGCTATTCCCCATTTTGAATATCAACGTTGTTATATTAACCTTGAGAGCTGTTCTGGGGAATGGAACAGTAACCCTGGCTTGTGACGCTCAACTGGACGAGGGTGATGTTGTTGGTTTATTCTATGTCGCGGATGGCCTGACTCTTGATCTCACCCTGGGTGGAGCAAACACCGGCGGGATTGTCTGGTCTATGTTTAGAATAGCCTAAACAGATCAGCATTTTGCCAGGCTGTTAATCCGCCCCTTGCGGAACCAGGACAGATGAAAAACGATTTACCTCAAAATAGATTATCCCGAAGTCCCCTGTTATTTACCCTTTGTTGGGAGAATATACGGGGCTTCGGGATTATTATATAGGATATAAAGAGAGTGGCGGCAATGGCGATCCTTTTGGGTTTCCGCCTGACTATAGCGCACTTATCCAGTAATTCCCCAGATGGAGATTACGGCTGCAAACTCCGCAAACGTGCTAAACACAATATCCCGGCCGTAATTTAGCATACAAAGTCTGGCGTTTTTATCTGTTACCCGTATTACATCGGTAAAAGAAACAGGCAGGGTACAGGTATCGGCCTGTCTCAAAACTATATCATGTAAGACGTGTGTTTTCCCATTTAATATGGGGCAAATCTGCGTACAGTTTCCGCAAATAAGACTGGATATATACAAATCGCAATGGACAACGTATTTGCCCGGATTGGCAATTATCAAGGTATCCGTCCTGCTGTCATAGGAGATATACGAATTGCCGCTCGTAATTTCCGTATTTAACTTTAGCTCCTCCCCGGAGAGCCAAAGACGTTTTTTTTGTTTCTCATGATATTTCAGGCCATACTGTCCCCCAATAAGAACAGCGGCAGGGCCGGTAGGACCGGTAGGACCGGTAGGACCGGCTGGACCGGGATACCCATGTTCGCCCTGGGGGCCGGCGGGGCCCTGACAGCCCTTTGGTCCTTGGGGCCCTTGCGGTCCCATGGGTCCGACAGATCCCTCCGGACCCATGGGGCCTATCGGTCCCTCCGGACCCTTATCACCCTGGGGGCCCTCCGGCCCCGCGGGGCCGCGGAATCCCATAGGCCCGGGATCTCCTTTAGGCCCCAGGGGCCCGGGGATTCCTCCGGGGCCTTGTGGACCCGGATTCCCTTTGGGGCCCATGGGGCCGGGGCAGCCGGGATCACCCTGGGGGCCTATATCCCCGCGAACTCCGGGCCTGCCCGCCGGACCCGGAGGACCCGGCTTTCCGGGAGGTCCCCCGGGACCTGTCGGGCCTATAGGGCCCTGGCAGCCCTTTGGTCCCCGGGGCCCCTGCGGCCCCGTTGAGCCCGTTGGGCCCGTTGGCCCCTGCGGCCCCGTGGGCCCCGCGGGTCCCGCGGGAATGGTTGGACACACAGGCGCCCATGTAGTGCATCCCCCATATTTGCTTGGCTTCTTATACTTTACATATGATTTATTTCCATAATAGATATCCAAATCACACATCCCCTTCCAAAGCCCAAAACCTATTGCCAATTCTTACCTTTGGTTTTTCCCCTTATACTAGAGTACGCGAAAGCCGGTTTTACTGTGCAGGGGATACCCCGCAATTCTAATTAAAGGTTATATTCTGTGCCTTTGCGGCACATTTCAGGGGCAAATACATATATTGTTAAGGCGTAACCGACTAAGGAAAAATAAGGAATTGCCGGACTTTCAACAGGACAAGATTCCGTGTGCGGGGGGCATGATGGGCAAGTATAAGATTTGCGTTTACGCAATCAGTAAAAATGAGGAAAAATTTGTCCACCGTTGGATGGACGCCGTATCCGAGGCTGACGCGGTTATCGTCTTGGATACGGGCTCAAGCGACAGGACGGTGGAAAAGTTGCGGGAGAGGGGCGCGTTGGTTTATGAAAAGCAAATATCGCCCTGGCGTTTTGACAAGGCCCGTAATTACGCATTAGGTTGCGTTCCGGAAGATACTGATATTTGTGTCTCCAACGATTTGGACGAAGTCTTTGAACCGGGCTGGCGGCGAAAGCTGGAGTCCGCCTGGAGCCCGGAGTACACCCGGGCCAGGTATTTATTCGTTTGGGATCATAAATCCAACGGCAGCCCCAAGAAGTGTTACTACATGGAAAAAATACATCGAAGGCAGGGCTTTAAATGGGTTCACCCCGTTCATGAAATCCTGGAATACGACGGCGAAAAGGGCGAGGATAGAATTTTGCGGGTAGAGGGACTTGTGCTCCACCATTACCCGGATTTAATAAAATCAAGAGGGAGCTATCTTCCCCTGTTGGAGATATCCGTAAATGAAAATCCCGATAATGACAGGGCCATGTTTTGGCTTGGCCGGGAATATGTCTACCGGGAAGAATATAATAAAGGAATAGAAATTTTGACAAAACACCTGGCCCTTCCATCGGCAAGATGGATGGAGGAGCGGAGCGCCTCCATGCGGTTGATTGCCCAATGCTGCCAGGCAAAGGGGGACAAAAACAAAGCCAGGGCCTGGCTTTTTCGGGCCCTGGGCGAGTGCCCCGGCGTACGTGAGCCGTATCTTGGCCTGGCCCGCTTCGGGTACAGGGAGGGAAACTGGCCTTTGGTATATGCAATGGCTGAAAAGGGTTTGTCTATTACCCATAGGGGAGAAAGTTATCTGGTAGAACCGGAAAGCTGGGGTTTTGCTCTTTACGACTATGGCGCCATCGCCGCCTACGGTTTGGGTTTATATGAAAAAGCCTGCCATTATGCCTTGAAGGCATATCAATTAAACCCCACGGACAAGAGGTTGAAATTCAATCTTGAGCTGATCAGGCAAAAGTGTATTGATCATACCAATAAAAGTGAGTGAAGGTTATGACGGGACTAAAGATATGCGTTTATGCCATCTGCAAAAACGAGTCGGCATTTGTTGAGAAATGGATGGACTCCATGAAAGAATCCGACCTGGTTGTGGTGAGCGATACGGGATCAACGGATGATACGGTAGAAAAGCTAAGAGAAAAAGGCGCCATTGTGCATATTGAGGAGATAAAGCCATGGCGCTTTGATCTGGCGAGGAATATTTCCTTAAGTCATGTGCCTGAAGATGCCGACATCTGTGTTTGTACCGATCTTGACGAATTCTTTGAACCCGGCTGGCGGAGTAAACTGGAGCAGGCGTGGTTAAATCATAAACCGGTTCACAAGGGGCCGGTATCCAAAACGGGGAGATATATTTACAATTGGAGTCTAAAACCGGATGGGTCAGCGGATACACAGTTTTATTATTTCAAGGTTCATGAACGGCATGGTTTTCGCTGGAAGTGTCCGGTACATGAATATATTGAATATGTGGGAACGGCCCCCCTGGAGATTGTGTTTATAGAAGGCATGGTGCTCAATCATTGCCCGGATCCCGCCAAATCCCGCGGATCCTATTTACAGTTATTGGAATTAGGGGTAGAGGAAACGCCTGGAGATCCCAGAATGCGCTATTATCTTGGCAGGGAATACATGTATCAGGGTGAATGGCAAAAATGTGTGGATACCCTGCTTTTATACCTTGCCATGCCGAACGCGCAATGGAACGAAGAACGGTGCGCCGCCATGCGTTGGATAGCAAAGTCCAGCCAAAAATTAAAACGCGGCAAGGAAGCCTATTCCTGGTATTACAAGGCAATCGGGGAAGCGCCCCAGATGCGGGATCCCTACATTGACTTCGCGTTAATGTGCTGCGGGTTGGGGGACTGGCCCATGACCTACTTTCTGGCCGGCGAGGCTTTGAAAATCCGGGAAAAATCGAAAACCTTCGTAAATGCGGGATACGCCTGGGATCACACGCCCGACGATTTATGCGCCGTGTCGGCATATTATATGGGTCTGCCGGGCAAGGCCCTCGAACATGGCCAAAAAGCGCTGGGCTATACACCCGGTAATGAAAGACTGATAAACAATTTAAAAAAATTTATGGGGACCGTATGAGAAGTTAAGCGACCATTACACCCAATACGGCAAGAGCTAAATAGTAGGGTTATCAATAGAATTATCTTTAGTATTGCTGTCTGATAAAAAGAATCTGGGATCTTTTCCTGAAGCCGCTGCTAAATTCTTTAGTGTTTGGATCGTAAATGAATCGTGTTATGCTAAAGTGGTATTCTTCGGAAACCTGTTGAACACCTCCTGCCGCAAATAAATATTGTAGCAATCAGCGCCGAGCATATCCTGAATCGGCTTATAATCCCCCATGTAAATGATTGCTGTTTAGATGTTTACAAAAACAACAAATTTCCTTGATTTATATTATCATATATGATAATTTTTAATATTACCCAGAGGTACTGGTTGCATTGAAATAAAAAATGCTAGAAGGTCACAGGATTTCTTTCCCAATGTGATTTTTTTATTAGATATGGCGCAACCAAAGGGCTGGACTGGTCCCAAAAATTTAGTCGGGAAATGATTTTTTAGGGTTCTGGTATGGTATCATTTTTAAGTTGCGAATCCAATAGAGGGAGGAATCTATCCTTATGAATTATCGTACTTTAGGGAAGAACGGGCCGGTTATTTCCGCTTTCGGCCTTGGATGCATGGGTATGTCCGGCAGCTATGGCGCTGCCGACAGGACCGAGAGTATTTACACAATTCATGCCGCGCTGGACGCGGGGATCAACCTGATCGACACCGGTGACTTCTACGGCGCCGGTCACAACGAGATGCTGGTAGGAGAGGCGCTGAAAGGCGTCAAACGAGAGAAGACGTTTGTTGCCGTGAAGTTCGGGGAAATGTGTTCCCCCTCGGGCAGGCTTTACGGCATGGACGGAAGACCCGCGCTGGTGCGCAGTTCCCTTGCCTATACACTCAAACGCCTGGGGCTTGATTATATCGATCTCTATCAGCCCGCGCGTGTGGACCCGAACGTACCAATTGAGGAAACAGTCGGCGCCATCGCCGATATGGTAAAAGCGGGTTACGTACGATATATCGGACTTTCAGAGGCCGGAGTGGGAAACATCCGGCGCGCAAACGATGTCCACACGATCAGCTGGCTGCAAACGGAGTATTCTCTGCTTAGCAGGGACATCGAGGCGGAGGTGCTGCCTACCGTGCGTGAGTTGGGTATCGGCGTTACAGCCTACGGCGTACTGTCGCGCGGACTGCTGGGCGGTGAACTGACCAAAGAGGGGCTTGTGCGTCCGGGTGATGTGCGGAGGCATATGCCGCGGTTTGCAGGCGGAAATCTTGAAAAGAATCTTGCGCTAACCGAGGCCCTGCGGGTAATCGCGGACGGGAAACAGGCGACCGTCGCTCAGATTGCTTTTGCCTGGGTGGCTGCGCAAGGAAATGATATCATCCCCCTCATCGGAACGAAGACACAGGCACACCTCTTTGATGCGTTGAAGGCACAGGAAATTACGCTGAACAACGAAGATCTTGCGCTGATCGAAGGGGCCGTCCCCAAAAACGCTGTGGTTGGCGAGCGGTATCCACAACAGCTAATGAAGAGCGTGGGACGTTAAAAATCAAGCCAGGTACACTTCATTTGATGCTGATTATTAATCTCCGTGTGTGAAATCTGAAAAAAATGTCGACCCTTTTGTCCAACCAAAATAGTTGATTCCATAGCATGAGAGAGCTATAATATGGTTAGAATTTTACTACGAGGAGTTGATACCATGCAGATTAAACCGTCCGCAAGCATCCGGCAGAACTATAATGAGATAGCGGATTTGTGCAGGTCTACAGGTGAGCCGGTGTATCTTACCAAAA
>CAYMJG010000031.1:0-6657 GCA_964390855.1 uncultured Eubacteriales bacterium
TTTTCAACCCCGGCAGCATCTCCCTGCCCCGGGATCTGGATCTGCCCAGTTACGGCCTGCTGGAGATTGGGGAAGAAGGTATAGCTCCTTCAATCCAGCGTGTTGGGGAATAAGCCCAGGAACAAGAAGGCCCGGCGAACCCGAACAGGCGTCCATAATGGGTCCTATGGCGCGGCAAGTGATGGGGAACTGCCGTACATAGTATGTTCATGCAAACAGGTTGATTTTCGTAACCCTGCCGTTGCCGCTAAAATGTTTTGACGCCGGGGGCATTTTTGGTTATAATATTAGATGTCTCTAATAAAGAAATTTTTTCAGGCGGGTGTAGCTCAATGGTAGAGCGTCGGCCTTCCAAGCCGATTACGAGGGTTCGATTCCCTTCACCCGCTCCATATTTGTCCCAGTAGCTCAGCCGGATAGAGCAACGGACTTCTAATCCGTAGGCCGGGGGTTCGAATCCCTCCTGGGACGCCAGGGAAAAATCAAACGCCGCAAAGGATTGCGGCGTTTTTGTGTTAACTTATATCAACGTTATTACATACAAGCCCATTTTCTCCTATTAGCAGGCTGCATATAGAGGAAATGGGTTTTCTTTGTAGATATCGCTGTTCTAATCTTTCGCTTGGGTGGCTGCGGCGCCGGCGGCGTTGCTTGAGAGTATTGTTTATCCTTAATGACAACTTCATTGGGAGGTCTGCACCATTTCGTGAAATTGCAGGAAATTGAAGGTATTTGTTGAAAAAAATAATAAAGGCGCTAAAAAATCATTTATGTTGTTTTATTTTAATTTATTATATTTTATTATATATTATAAGGACGGGGATGCAATTGACCTCTTGGCCTGAAGCATGGTTAGAATTGCTCAAAAAAACAGGAAGAACCAGGAACTACATTATTTCAAAACATGCCTTTAAAAGGATGGGAGAGCGGGACATTAGTGATGATGATGTGCAAAGGTGTTCATTGGAGGGGCAATATATTGAGCACCAGGGACACGGGCGAGATTTAAAAATTTTGCTTCAGAGTGAATGTGATGACGGTTCAACTTTTTATATGGTTGTTGCCCTTTCGTTTCCACGTCCCGTAATAGTAACCGTTTGCAGGTTTATAGATGGAATTTGGGATGACTTGGGGCCAATGAAAAAGAGAAAAAAATAAACACCCCAGACTAGGAGGGTAATGTTATGCAATGTTACGTCTGCGACGGCAATATGACTCAGGTACAGAAGGATGTAGAGACAACATGGAAAGGTAAAACAGTGGTCTTTAAGGGGATAAATGCCTATGTCTGTGAATCATGTGGCGAGGAAGCTTATGAGCCGGATGATATCAAGGCAATGCAATATTTTATAGAAGGAGCCATTAAGAAGAATGAATACCCTGAAATAATGAATGTCGAAGAAGTGGCGGATTTTTTTCGGGTTAGCAACCAAACCATCTATAACATGCTCAGGGCTGGAAAATTACCTGCGGTTAAAGTAGGAAGGGAATGGAGGTTTCCCCGGGATAAGATAAAAGCAATGGTTTTTGAGCAGGGACAGGTGGAACAGCGTGTTGAACTCGCAGCTAGGGATAGCGGCACTGGTTTAAGCAAAAAGAACGCAGATATAATCTCCAGGCATTTAAGTGATATGTGATGGAGAGGTGCTGACTGTGGGGTGAAATTTGTTTCCGGGCTTAGTCCGGCAAGGTATGCAATGGCTCTCAGGAAAGAATTAAAACTTGCCGGAAGGATTGACCCATTTGAAATAGGAAAAAAGATAGGTGTCCCAGTCTACAGTGAAGATCTAGAACCGGCAGCGGTTTATTCTGGCCCATGAGCTTGGGTATCTACAGATAAAAAATCACGGTGAAGAAATGTACCGTTGCTGGGCGTCGGATATCCAGCGCTACCGGGGGGTTAAGCTTATAGAAAACGAGGCCAATGATTTTGCCTCTGAATTGCTGCTTTCGGAAGCGGATATTCAATCGATTGTAAGAAAACGCAGGTTGTCGATGGGGGTCAAACCTTACTGGAAGAATCAATAGCTATCTATTCGTTAGGAGCATGTTATCCATGTGGCGCGTTTTGGAGAGTGTGAAATTCTAAGAAATACAAAGCTATCAAGAGAAAACGCTAGGCAATAGATGGAGGATAAGTGCTAATGATTAATATGAATTATCAGACTTGGGTGGAATTTTATTCAGAGTTTGCCTCTAAGCTTGTACACTATAAGAATAACCGCAATGGTTTAACAAAAATAATGCAGGCTATTTTTGCAAACACATCATTAGAATTTCCACGTCTCGAAGAAGATGGTTCAGTCAATGACATTGATCCGTTTACTATCTTTGGTATGTTTAATAAGGGAATCAAGGATGAAAACCGTATTGCTATTTTGTGTGGAATTGCTAATAGGTTTGCGATAACAAAAGCAGTTCCTAACGAATTTGATGGCATTCCGGTCTTAAACAACTTAAGTGCTTGCTTCTTCGCATGGCAAAAGGATCGACAGCCAAATGACATTAATAACTTGTGGGATATGTTTGAAATTGCGCTTCATTATGCCGACAATAAAGGGGATGATAGCAAGACAAAATTTATTGAGATATATAACAAGGTTATCAAGCAAAAAGGTGTTAAATGGAACCTATCAATGGGTTTGTATTGGATACGTCCATATTCCTACATAAATCTGGATGATCGTAATAGGACTTTCATTCTTGATGAAGATAATATGCCTGACGGGTTTATTAATGTATTTCCAAATTTAAAAAAGAAATTTATGCCAGATGGTATTCATTATTTAGATTTGTGCGAACAAGGTAAAATAGCTCTATCAAGTGGAAAATATGAATATCATAATTTTACGGAACTATCCTGCTATGCTTGGAAATCAACTAAGGATAAACCAAATAGCAAAATATCCACGGCCAGCTTCTTGAAATGGTTTAGACCAGTCATTGATGCATTAAAAGAGCTTAATGGTTCTGGCACACCAAAAGAAGTCAGAGCACAAATTGTAAAGCTTCTGAAACTTTCAGACGATGTTGTGAACGAGACCAGGGGTAAAAATAAGGTCAATAAATTCGAAAACGAGGTTGCATTTGCGAGAAACTACTTAGTTTATGAAGGGTATATAGACAAGAGCGTGCATGGTTTATGGAAATTAACACCTAGAGGCTCTTCTGTCGATATAACTGATGAACTTGCCAGTCAGATTTTTATTAAATGGGCTGCAATAAACAAAAGTAAACGTGACACCCCTACTTCTGCCCTCGCAGATGAGGATATCGATACTGTTCATTATTGGGTCTACTCGCCAGGTGATAATGCTTCCAAATGGGATGAATTCCATATGGCAGGCGTCATGGGAATTGGATGGGATGAAATTGGTGATCTAAAAGATTTTGCATCAAAAGATGATATAATGCAAAAAATGAAGGAATGTTATGGGGCAGAATTTTCGCATAAAAATTCTGCACATGCAACATGGCAATTTGCAAATGAAATGCGAGTCGGAGATGTCGTATTTGCAAAAAAAGGCGTGCAGATAATTGTTGGGAAGGGAATAGTTGATTCAGATTATATATATGATGATAAACACGCGGTATATAAGAATGTTCGCAAAGTCAGGTGGATAAATTACGGAGAATGGGAAGCCCCTGTTAAGCTGGCTATGAAGACTCTAACTGATATTACTGCTTACACGGATGATGTAGCCAAACTAAATGAAATATTTAATATATATACACCAGAAGATATAGGGGATAAGGAGATTGAGTACCCGACATATACAGCACAGGATTTTTTGAGTGAGGTTTATTTGAATGAAGATAAATATACCATGCTTGTTGATGTTCTGAAAATTAAGCAGAATATAATCTTGCAGGGTGCGCCAGGTGTAGGAAAAACATATGCGGCTAAGCGTCTCGCTTATTCAATTATGGGTGTAAAAAATATTGAGAGAGTCATGATGATTCAGTTCCACCAAAGTTACTCATATGAAGATTTTATTATGGGATTCAGACCATCTTCATCGGGCTTCGAATTAAAGAAAGGACCCTTTTATATATTTTGTAAAAAGGCAGAGGTTGATAGCGACAACGACTATTTTTTCATTATAGATGAAATTAACCGGGGAAACCTTAGTAAGATATTCGGTGAAATATTTATGCTTATAGAAAATGATAAACGAGGTGTTGAGTTACAATTATTATACTCAGATGAAAAATTCTCCGTACCAAAGAATGTTTATGTTATCGGTATGATGAATACCGCAGACAGAAGCCTTGCAATGCTTGACTATGCCTTACGTCGTCGCTTCGCGTTCTTTGAATTGACTCCGGCATTTAAATCCGACGGCTTTATTAAATACCAGGAGGGACTCCATAGCGCGAATCTTAATAATCTAATTGCTCAGATTGAACAGCTGAATGTAGCCATTGAAAATGACGAGTCCTTAGGACAGGGATTTAGGATTGGCCATAGCTATTTTTGTAATTCTACGAATGTTACTGATGCATGGCTAAATAGCATTATAGATTATGAAATTGTACCGCTTCTCAATGAATACTGGTTCGATGAAACTGAGAAGGTAAGGGATTGGACACAAAAATTAAGGAGAGCAATTAAGTGATAAAAATACAAAATATCTATTATATGCTTTCATATGCCTTTCAAATCTTAAAGGGACAAGGGTATATGAAGTGTTCCACGGAGGAATTTGAAAATACTGCTGACCTGTTTGCGTCAATTTTAGTAAAAGGCATTTCTGTGCAGATAAAAAGAGGTTTGGGTAAAGAATACATTTCTGTTACTGAGCCACTTTATTCAATGCGTGGGAAAGTAGATATTTCCGGGTCCATCAAAACACAGGTCATCATGAAGCGCCAATTGGAATGTTCCTATGATGAACTTTCAGTAGATTCATATCTAAATCGAATTCTAAAGGCGACTGCTAAATTATTAGTTTGTTATGATATTTCGATGCGGAGAAAAAAGGAACTGCGTAAATTAGTGCTATATTTTAAAGATGTAGGTACAATTGATCCTTTCAATATCGATTGGAATATTCAATTTAATCGCTGCAATCAAACATACCAAATGCTCATAAGCATTTGTTACCTTGCAATAAAAGGTTTGCTGCAGACAGACAGCAATGGGAATATGAAAATGCAGAGATTTCTTGATGAGCAAAGGATGTGTCGCTTATTTGAGAAATTTATATTAGAATATTATAGACGTGAGTTTCAAAATCTTCGAGTATCAGCATCGCAGATTCAGTGGCAACTGGATGATGGCATTTCGTCTCTTTTGCCTATAATGCAGTCAGATATAATGATTTGTGACGGTTTGAAAATGCTTATCATAGATGCCAAATACTATAGTCATACCATGCAGGTTCATTATGACAGTCGTACGATTCATTCACGAAATCTTTATCAGATATTTACATATGTTAAAAATCTGGATGTTGGTAATACCGGCAATGTTGCGGGGATACTGCTTTATGCTAAAACAGATGAGGATATCACACCCGACTGCGATTTTAGGATGAGTGGAAATATTATTAGTGTTAAGACGCTTAATTTGAATGCTGATTTTAAAAACATTGCAGCACAACTAAATGGAATTATCGAATCGTATTTTGGGACAAAGGGACAGGTCCCTTGTCCCAAACAGTTCAAAGCGAAAAGGATGAGGGCTGATGCTCTGCCTGCGTGCGCAAACAAACAAGATTCACTTAAATTTATTCATCCCCCACAACGGATGAAGCGGGAGAAATAGAAAAAGAGGCTCTAATGCAAATTTATTGATAGAACAAGGTGAAAAGGTAATTCAGGGATAAAATCTTAAATTTCATTTCATGGCGTGCATTTTGAAGGGAACGGTTAAAAATGGGGAAGAAGGTTACTTTAAAGGTTTTGGCGGGCATAATTGCTGCTGTGCTGATGCTGGCCCTATTCTTTGTTGCCAGTTCTTTTTGGGGAAATCCCATATCGGCCCACATGGCCGGAAAAAAGGCTGCAACCTATCTGAGTGATCATTATAGTCATTTAGATTTGCAGATCAAAGGCGTCAATTATAATTTTAAGGATGGTTCATATTCCATTACAGTGAGTTCCGGCACAAGTGTAGATACCCATTTTTTTCTAAGCTACAGGGACGAAAAAATATTTAGGGATGGTTATCAGGACTCAGTGCTCTCCGGCATGAATACTATGGAAAGGTTTCGCGATGAATATAAAAAAAGCCTGGCGCCATTGGTGCAAGCAAAAACAAACGATGTCAAAAACATAGCCGTGGTACCGGAAAAACTTACCCGGTATGATGTTGCCCTGGATTCTCCTTTTGACAGAAGCCTTGTCAAGGATGTCAAAGTGATCGTCAACAGTACCGGGGGAACGGATGCCGAACACCTTTCCGCAGTTTTAAAGACAACCTACGATGTAATGAAAGAAAATGGATACACCGCCACAGCATTTACAATTACAGGTGAAAAAGAAACATTTTTAACTGAACTGATGAACATCAAACCCGCGCATATCGAGAGCGAGAATTTTGCAGGGATTTTGCAGGAGGCGCTGGCCAATTCTGAATATGATGGAATCATTGCCTTCAGCAAAACCGCAAAATAACGCGCGGGGACAGAGCGGGGACAGAGGGACAGGTCC
>CAYMJG010000031.1:6667-27063 GCA_964390855.1 uncultured Eubacteriales bacterium
CCCGGCGGGTCTGCAAGGCGGGACAGCGGGTTTGGTTTATCAATTATCACCACAGAAAACACAAAAACCCAGCAACCAATGCGGGGCTTGATTTTCACTGGCTTCCGCTTGCAATCCAGATAGTTCACGATTTTGGGTACGAACAGGAGGAGATGATCGAAGCTGTATGTAAAATCAATGATAAATTCTGGCGGTACCCGCCGAGCAGGAACAGAACAGCCTGGTTTAAAACGGTATTTAGGGAAAACTCCATGAAGCCAAAAGTGATATTTTAGCTTTTAGGGCAATGGCAAGGTAAGGTTCGCCCGCAGTCTGACGGACAGACTGACCGACATTATCGCTGGTCAATTTATTCGTCAGACTATGGACTATTAATGATTTCTCACGCGAAACCCGCCGCCCGTTCTCCCCTTGCAAACCGGTAGGGACTAGGTCCCCCCTGGTAGCTAAAACCAAGACTGCATACCCTACTGACGATGCTTTAAAAAAGATCATTTATCCCGCTACCATTGAGGCTGCCAAAAAGTGGACCATGCCGGCTAGAGAATGGAAAAGTTGTATCTCACAATTCGCCATTTATTTTGGGGACAGGCTAGAGGCAGAGTTGGCCATTTGATTTGCTTGGTGGAATGCCACCGGTAGCCCTTGACATGGAGCCTGTTTCCGGGTGCCCAGCGGGAGTCCATAAAAACATTGGCCTCCCGCCCAAATAGGCTAACACAGGCCCTCCTCCACGTAAAGGGTTGCCTGCCTGCTGAGCTTTGCACTAAGTTTTAGATAGGTTACCATAACTGTTTACACGGAATCATTTACACTCCCAGTAAATATCGCCCCTCTATCCTGGTTCAATGCCCCCTGTGTTTTTCCTTGCACTTTTCCTGCCGCAGTTCAAATTGACGCTCTTTTTCAGCCTCTCGCTGCTCACGGGATCGTACCTTACGCTCCAGTTTTCCCTGCTCCTGCTGAAGTTTGAGTGCTTGCTGTGCCTTTGTACCAACCCTTGTGCTATCCAGTTGCTTGTTGATTTCACGCTACATCCGTTTGGGGTTAATATACTTTTCTGCAACCACACCTGTGTTTTCTACACTGGTGGATTCCTGGTGCCATAATTACTATAAAAAACACATCGGGAAAATCCCTATTTCCCCAAAGAAAACTGGTACATCATTCTGGTGCTTATTCACTGATTAAAATTAAATACCGAAAATATATTTCTGACAGGTGTAGTTATCACGTATACAAACCCTGTCTCCATGTATATAATACTTATATAAAATATTACTGATGGAGGTGAGTTTATGGATCTAAAAATTATTGGCGCGAACCTGCGCCGAATTCGCGAGGCAAAAAATTTAACTCAAGCCGAAGCTGCAGAGCTGGCTGGTATTTCCAGAATCGCTTATAGAAATATCGAAAATGGCAGCTCAACACCAAAAGTATCAACCCTGCAAAATATTGCTGCCGGTGTAGGAGTGAAACTACAAGATTTATTCATTCCGGTTCGCACCTTAAAAAAAGTTAGATTTCGTGCATCAAAAAAGATGAACAGCCGTGATAGTATCTTAGCTGAGGTTGTGCGGTGGCTTGATAATTTTAATGATTTGGAAGGATTATTAAAGGACAGAAAAAATTATCGTTTTAAAACTCTTACTGAAAAGTTGTCTTCAATACCAAGAGGAGGTAACAGAGCTAGGTTCGCAGCCGAACAGGCAAGATTAGAATTAAAACTCAATAAAACCGAGACTATTCATGATATCGCCGGTTTACTTGAATCATGCGGCATAAAAGTGTACCCTCTAAATCTTGTATCAGACGATTTCTTCGGCCTATCTGTTGCCGAGGATGATGGGGGACCTGCTGTTATTGTTAATGTATGGGAACGAATTTCCGTTGAGCGGTGGATTTTTAGCGCTGCTCACGAACTAGGGCATCTCCTTCTCCATTTTGACACCTACAATATTGAAGAGAGTGCTGAAGACGATGATCAGGAAACTGAAGCAAATATCTTTGCCTCCCATTTCCTTATGCCGGAAGCAGCCTTTAAATCAGAATGGGATGATACTTCCGGCTTGCCGTTTGTCAGTCGAGTTCTAAAGGTGAAACGAATTTTTCAGGTTAGTTACAAGACTGTCCTATATCGCCTTTCTGAAAGTGTAGGTAATTCTATATGGGGGAAATTTCAAATTGCTTATAAGCTGAAAACCGGCAAAACATTGAGTATCAAGGATGAACCGGAAGCTTTGCTACCGGATAAATTTCTGCAATCACCCGAAGTGCTGCGTTCCCATGAACCGGATTCCCTATCGCCATCACACTTTATCGAAGATCGTTTATCTAGATTGGTCCGTAACGCTATTGAAAAAGATGAAATCACCATGAGCCGTGGAGCTGAAATTCTCAGAATAGATCTGGAAGACATGCGTGATATAGTTTCTTCGTGGGTGTAACAAATGGGGACAAAGAAGAGGAAATTTCTGATTCTGGATGCCAATACACTTATCGATTTCTGCAAATGTGATAGGACAATTATTAAATTGATTTGTACTCATGTAGGTCAAATATATTTAGCTACCCCCGTTTTGTCAGAAATTAAAGAAATCGATGAGAGTGTTTGCATTGAACTTGGAATTAAACTTGTTGAGCCTGAACTAGAGCAGGTTATGCTGGCGGTGGAGAAAAAGAGATCCTTGTCTTTTCAGGATAACATGTGTTTAATTCTTGCCAGGGAATACGGCTGGACTTGTGTGACGAACGATAAACCTTTGAGGCGGCAGTGTGGACTCGAAGGCGTA
The DNA here is from genome assembly GCA_964390855.1 of uncultured Eubacteriales bacterium. Taxonomy (GTDB): domain Bacteria; phylum Bacillota; class Desulfotomaculia; order Desulfotomaculales; family Pelotomaculaceae; genus Syntrophopropionicum. The sequence continues at coordinate 9,460 of CAYMJG010000031.1, forward strand.
CCGCTGATTTGGGGGATCCAACTAATATGCATATTAGTTGAATCTGGAGGACTGCCCGTTAAACACGCGAGGGAAATCATACTGGAAATACAGAAAAATAATCCGAAATATATCACCGACAGTATTGTAAAAAAAGCTTTTATAAGACTTGGAATAGTTTAACCTGCGCAGTTCAAAACCTGAAGCCGCCCCTTTAAAAATGCCGGTAGACTGGAAATAAAACCATCAAAGCCGGGCTTGAATTATTTACAGGCCCGGCTCCCTTTTACAATTCTGCAAAAAATTGAATTGTCATGCTGGCAGGGGGAGGTTTCAAATTGAATCGTTGTATGCTGGATGTTGTGGTGTTCAAGGTCATGTCTAATTTGATGGAGCAGTTTTTCGCTTTCAGCAATGGACATTTGATCACATACAACAGCATGGCAGGAAAGAACGTTTAACCCGCTCGTAATTGACCAGACATGCAGGTCGTGAAAACTTTGAATGCCTTTTGTGTTTTGAATGGTGTTAATCACATCGTTCATATCTACATTATGAGGCGCTCCCTCCATCAGGATATGAAGCCCGGATTTTGTCACCTGGTAGCCGCTGTGTAATATGAGTACCGCAATAATCACACTGGCTAGCGGATCCGCCCAGCCCCAGCCAAAGAACAAGATTAGCAACGCGGCGACAATGGCGCCGACAGAACCAAGCATATCGCTAATTACATGCAGGTATGCGCCGCGCATATTCAGGTTCTCTTCGACGTCCCCGCCGCGGATCATGATCCACGCAACCAAAATATTGATCAGCAGGCCGGCGGAGGCGATGATTAACATACCGGTGGAAGCAACTTCGGGTGGATTTTGCAAACGCAGGATTGCTTGATGAAAAATGAAGATGGCAATCAGCACCAGTGTTACCCCGTTTAAAACGGCCGCTAAGATTTCAAACCGTTTATAACCATAGGTATTACTATAGTTGGCGGCTTTTTCCCCAAATGTAAAGGCCAGCAGCGCTATGCCAAGTGACAGGGCGTCACTTAGCATATGCCCGGCGTCAGATAACAATGCCAGGCTGTTGGTAATGAATCCGCCAATTACCTCAATCACCATATAGCCCGCAATGATCAAAAAGCTGATCAATAATGTCTTTTTATTTGCGCCATGTGCGTGGTCATGCCCGTGATTTTGCCCGATGCTAAGCCCCCCAAATTATTTACACCCAATGAGACGGCGTCTTTTTATGTTGTTGCCCTCCACCCATTTTATCCATTCCATTATTATTTGATTTATGGGACAGTGGCGGGACCGCGTTTTCCGGGGGGCGCCATGCACCGCCGCTATGGCTGATGCGGCGGCGCCAGTCCCGACTTGTAGGGAACCGGCGCCGGGATATCTTCTTTTAGTTGTTTTAGGCTAAAATGCAGCCTGCTAAAGCCTTCCCCGGCCATATGGCCGTTTTGAATATAGACTGTTGGAATGTTATGTATTATACTCCATAATTAATAGGGGTATTTTCTATTTGTGATACAAAAACTCGATAGGTAGTAAATATATGATTTAAAATAGGATCTTGTATATTTGAAATTGTCTGTACTGTGTCATTGTTGATTGAGTTAGGGGGGGGTGAGTTGTTTTGTGGCTGTTACTTGTTTCTAGTGTTGTTTTGTATGTGATTTCACGCTTTAATTATCTTCTTTTCCATTCCCTGGTGGAGAGTTTTGCCATTATCGTCGCTGCTTTAATATATGTGCTGGCTACCCGCACCTACCAGCATTCGCGCAACAGCATGTTCCTTTTTTTGGGGATAGCATTTTTTCATATTGCTGTTTTGGACTTCGCCCACCTGCTGACATATAAAGGGATGGGGGTGTTTCCGGGTTTTGGATCCGATACCCCGACCCAGTTGTGGATCGCCGGACGCTTTTTGGAGGCGGCGACTTTCTTAATCGCCGTCCTGTTTTTGTGGCAGAAGCAGATTGACCGCTGGTTTGTTACAGCGGCCTATTCACTTGTTACCGCTGGTTTATTGTTGAGCATCATGGTTTTCAGGGTGTTCCCCGTATGTTTTGTCGAGGGCGCGGGACTGACAACCTTCAAGGTGGCGGGTGAGTATGTGATTGCTTGCCTCCTCCTCGCCGGCGCCTATAGAATATACAGGCGCAAAATTTATGCCGGGCAGGATGTTTTTAGGACCATCGGCATAGCCATGATCATTACTGCCGCATCAGAGCTTACCTTTACGCTGTATACGGATGTCTATGGTATTGCCAACATGCTCGGGCACCTGCTGAAAATAGCCTCTTATTACTTTATTTACTCCGGCGTGGCGGCACTGGGCATCGACACGCCATATAGCCTGATGTCGGCTGAACTCAAAGAAAGGGCTATTAAAGACGAGTTGACTGATCTCTATAACCGTCAGGGATTGATCGGGTTGATGGAAAAAGAGCTGCGCCAGGTCGGGCAGAAAAGCCGCGCCCTGGGGATATTGATGATGGATTTGGATAATTTTAAACTAATCAATGACGGTTATGGGCATTTATACGGCGACAAGGTATTAAAAGACTTCGCCGCAGTTTTAAAAAGCAGCATACGTGAAAACGATGTGGCATTCCGTTTTGGCGGTGATGAATTTGTGGTGCTGGTGAGGGGTGTGGATTTGCATGGGTTAACTCATGTACAGCAACGCATTCAGAATGCTGCCGGGGCCTGGATTGCAGGAAACGAAAAACTGAAAAACCTGGGGGTCAGTATTGGTTCTGCGTTATTGCATCCGGGACAGACTTATGATGTAGATAGTTTACTGAAAATGGCCGATCAAAGTATGTACGCTGTCAAGCAAAGTAGAAAAGGCGTCCAGGTTGTCAAAACATAATGGAAGGACCAGTTTCCCCTGGCGACGCCCCAGGTTATACCGGGCGAGTATCCCGGCAGATATTCCTGTCCTTAATCCCCTTGTAGAGCACACAGCCCACGAATAATAACCCTATATATCCTACAAGGGGATAGAACACGCTGATTAGCTTGGTGAATGGAAATAGGCTAACGGTAAAGGTGCCAGTGGACACAATGACTGCAAATATCCTGTTCTTCTTGGGATCTGCAGCAAAAAATCTGCTGCAGACAGTCCACATCATGGTTGAACAGGATGAAAAGATACCAAGTGTTAGGATCACTGAAAATGTGGCCCCAATCACTGGTGATATTTTCTTTGCCAGATACAGTGTCGGTACGGCCAGGGCGGATGTGCGCCCGGCGTCAAGTAAAATGGCCGTATTCATGATCGCAATTGCGGCGATTAGGGCCAGGGCGCCAAATAGCGCGCCCTGCCTGGCGGATTGCCTGTTGGCCGCTTTGGCGCCCAACGCCGTATAGTAGGTGCTGCCGCAAAAGAAATTCAATGACAAATACAATGCCGCGCTTAAAACCCAGTGCGGACAGGCCCTGCTGCCCTGCAAAGCCGGCGCATACTGCGTGACTGCCGAAATATTGCCGATATCCCTTACTGCCGTTACAGTTCCCACGAGTAACGTAAAAATGATGATCAGCGGGCTAATCGCTGCGACAATCTTGATCATTTTCTCAAACCCGATCAGGTACACACTTAAAACCAGCGCCGCCAGCAAGGCTGACCCAATATAGGGGGTGACACCGTAATATTCGAAAAGTGTGGCGCCCGCGCCGGAAGTAAGCACCGACATAAGCAACACCAGCGTTGCCGGAATTAACCAGGTGTACAGAGTCCCTAGCCTTCTACCACAGAAGTACGCAAAATGGCTGAATTTTTCCTCACTCCGGTGATTGTAACCGGTCGTGATTATAACCCGGCCCAGGATCAGAAATCCGGCCAGGTTCAATACCACCACACCATAGCCGGCATACCCGTAGCTGGTAAAAAACTGCAGTATTTCCTGCCCGGTGGCGAAACCGGAACCAATCACCCAGGCCATAAAGGCGCCCGTGTATTTTAATACCGTCAGCGGGCGATATTCTCGCTTTTTCTCTTGACTGATCATTGTGCGCATATCCCGCTCCAAACTCAACACCACTTAATCATAGCATTATAAAGCCCGGGGGGACAGGGGGATAGTGCTACGGTTTCGCAAGAAAGGGCTATTGCCAAACGGGTTACATCCCCATTTGGATAGAATTTAGGGACAAGGCGCCTGTCCCTCCGCCCCCCAGGCGCTATCTTTCTGTGGCAGCTGGGTAATGATTACCGCAATAAACATCAACACACAGCCGGCAATTTCTCGCACGCTCAATACCTCGTTAAGCAGCAGCATGCCGCTGATAACCGCGAATACAGACTCCAGGCTCATGATGATGGAGGCGACAGCCGGGTCCGTGTTTCTCTGCCCGAAAATCTGCAGTGTGTAGGCAATACCGGTAACCGCTATGGCCGTATAGAGAATGGTCCAGGCGCCTTCCAGTATTGCGGTGATGGCTGGGGTTTCCAATAAAAACATGGGAACAGAAGAAAGGAGGCCGGCAGCGAAAATTTGTATAACGGACATTTTAAGGCAGTCGGCAGTCGCAGCAAAGTGATCTACAATCAGGATATGTATTGCCCAAAAGAGCGCACCGGTGAGTACGAGTAAATCCCCTCTCCCAATGGTAAACCCGCCCTTAATACAAAGGAGATAAAGGCCCGCTATGGCAAATGCCACGCCGACCCAGATCAGGCCGCGGATCCTCTTATGCAGTAACAAACCCAGCAGCGGCACAATGACAATATATAGGCCTGTGATAAAACCAGCCTTTCCTGACGCAGTGTAAACCAGGCCGTTCTGTTGGAAAGACGCCGCCATGAATAATGCAAAGCCACAGGCAATACCTCCTATGACGGTCGGTTTAGTCATGAACACCTTTTTCCCGGTACTGCCTGTGCCTGCGGCTGAGGCTGCGGTATTTTTCTGTTTTATAAAACCCAGCAGCAGAACAACCGGCAACAAAAACAACCCGCCAAGAATGAACCGTAACGCTACAAAAGTAAAAGGACCGATATAATCCAGGCTGACCTTCTGCACCACAAAGGAAGTGCCCCAGATTATAGCAGTAATAGTTAAAAAAATCTCCCCGCGGATTCCCTGTTTCTCTGTATTGCTCAAAATATGCCACCTTCTAAGTTACTATATTAATGCTGGTTTCTTCCTGTGCCCTTGCTATTATAGCATGCATATGTCACAGCCGGAGGACACAATTACTGAATGGTGCGGTTTTGGGGGGTTGTTGCTGGTTTAATGAAGGACCTGGTAGTGGCCAGCGAGAACACAACCAGAGCCGCCCAGATTAAGGAAAATGAAACCAGATGGGCCGGGGTAAAGGGTTCTTTGTAAAGAAAAACCCCCAGGATTAGCGTAATGGTCGGTGTCAGGTACTGCAAAAAACCCACAGCGTACAAGGGCAGGCGGTTGGCGCCCGCAGCAAATAAAAGCAGCGGCACGGCGGTGACAACTCCCGCGCCCACTGTCAATATGGTTACGGGTGAAAAAGCCGGGCCAAAGACCATGATCCCGCCTTTGTAAACATGGGCTAAATAGGCCAGCGCCAGCGGAGTAATGATCATTGTCTCAATGGCCAAGCCGCCTGTGGCGTCCAAACAGAGTATCTTTTTTAGCAGACCGTACATGCCGAAGGTAAGCGCCAGTCCCAGTGACACCCAGGGTAGGGCGCCAAAGCTGACGGCCATGTTCAACACGCCGGCAAAGGCAAGAAGGAAGGAAACAATCTGCCAGAACGAAAGCCTTTCCCGCAGGAAAACAATACCCAGCAGCACACTTACCAGGGGGTTGATATAGTATCCCAGACTGGTCTCCACAATCCGCCCGCTGTTAACAGCCCAAATGTATATATACCAGTTAATGCTGAGCAAAAAAGAGGCCGTAAAAAGACCGGCCAGTTGTTTGGGTTTGGCTATAACCCCTCGCAGTTCCTGCAAAAAGCCATTGAACCTGCCGGTAAATGCCAATACCAGCAGTAAAAATAAAAAAGACCAAAGGATCCGGTGGGCGATAATTTGGTCGGAGGGAACAGTGATAATCGCTTTCCAGTAGACAGGCAGGACACCCCATAACAGATAGGCCCCTGCGGCAGATGCGGTCCCAATCATCAGTTCATTAGTTTTCTTTTGTTTCAAAACCTAACCTCGAGATGTTATTGAAATAAATACATTTTATTATGATCTGCCAAATAAAGCAACGGGTGGCCAAAGAACATGTATGCCCCTGTTCTTTATGGGGTGAGTGACTGCCATAAGTTAATGGTGGCGTAGGCGCGCCAGGGCCGCCACTGCTCGGACAGGGCCAGTATTTCCCCGGCGGTGCGGCCGGCCAGTGCTTTTTTAACGCCGTAGTCAGTATGCGGGAAGGCGTCCTGCCAGCCCAGGGCGCGCATGGCCAGGTAGTTTACTGTCCACACGCCAAAGCCGGGCAGGGCCAGCAGTTTTTTCATCTGCTCCTGGGGGGCGGCCCCAGCGGACAGGTCGATCTCTCCGCTTAAAAGTCCCTCCGCCAGTGCCCGGATGGATCGCGCCCGGGCCCGCGTCACGCCCAGGGGACCAAGATGATTTTCTATAAGGCCGTCAAGACCGCAGATATCCGACGGTGCGGGGAAAGTGTGGGTCAGGCCGTTGATCGGGGTGGCCAGTTCCGCCCCATAGGCGCGCACGATCCGCCCGGCCAGCGTTCGCGCCGCTTTTACTGTCACCTGCTGTCCCAGCACAGCCCGCACCGCCATTTCAAATGCGTCGAAGCAGCCCGGAAGTCTCGTGCCGGGAAGGCAGATACCATCTTTTATGTCATTCATTACCGCCAGCCGATCATAGATTTCCCATGGGCGGCAACGCAGGTCAAACAAAATTATCACCCGCTCCTTAACCTGCGGCAGGACTGGTTGCAGCGCCTGGGGTATAGTAACCGTCAAGGCTTTTTTCTTTTCCTCATGCCGTATGGTGATCCAACCCCGCAGTATCCGGCCCCGATGAAGCAGGGCTACTGTCCGGTGGTAGGCATCATCGGCAACGATTTCCGCGCCCGGCACAGTCCTTCCCGCAAGAAAGGCGAGCAGGTTGTCCCACAGGAAAGGTGGTTGATAACTGAGATAAAGGGTAATGGTATCATGACCATTGCAGGCCGGTTCATATGTTTTTGTATCCAGTGAATTTGATTTTGCACCGGGATCCATAGTCCCACTCCAGTCAGGCAAATGTTTTTTTGAGCAGCTGTGCTCACATTATAACATCACTTTGAGGCGCAATATCCTGAAATACAGTTTATCCCGGAGCACATCCGGCTCCACTCGAACCCCATGATATCGGGGGCCCAGTTGCCGGTTATGAATTTATATCAGTTGGGGTAACCTTATTTACTGAGGTGAATTATATGGCCCTGCCAAAATTCCATAGAATTCCCAAACATATAGGTGTAATCCCTGACGGAAATAGAAGATGGGCTGTAAAGAACGATCTGACAAAAGACGCGGGATACGAAAGAGGGTTGGAACCCGGCCTAAAACTGTATGAAATGTGTTTGGATCTTGGCATAAAAGAACTAACATTTTACGGTTTTACCCAGGATAACACCAAGCGGCCTGCAGTGCAGCGAAAGGCTTTTCAAAGGGCCTGCATTGACGCGGTAAAGATGCTGGCAGGCAGGGATGCGTCACTGCTTGTCATCGGAGATTTTAACTCACCATTATTCCCGCGGGAATTAATACCCTATACCCGGAGGATTACTTTTGGCAGGGAACTAATTCGCGTAAATTTTCTGGTTAATTACGGTTGGAAATGGGATTTAAATCATGCAAAAGAGCGGATTTCTGTGGAAAATGGCTGTTCGGCAAATAATCTTGTTGAATCAATAGCTTCGGCGGAAATATCCCGTATTGATTTAATTATCCGCTGGGGCAGCCGGAGAAGGCTGAGCGGCTTTCTGCCAATCCAATCAATATATTCTGATTTTTTCGTGGTTGATGAGCTATGGCCCGATTTTGCGCCGGAACATTTTTACAAGGCGCTTAGCTGGTATGAAACACAGGATATCACCCTGGGCGGCTAAAAATTTTTGGATCTGTTTAGCACACATTTTAACCTTCCCAAGAGTAAATGTGGAAATTTTTCAAGGATGCAGTAAAAGGTGTCAACAACCCCGTCCCCCTGACACCCCTGACACTGATATGGACCGGGAGGAAATTATATACTATACTTTTAAACAACAATAAATATACGACATGGGAGCGTGATTAAAATTAAGAAGCAGATCAAAAGCAACGTTTACTGGGTAGGCAAGGTTGACTGGGAGTTGAGGAAATTTCACGGCAATGAGTTTTCAACCCACCGGGGATCCACCTACAATTCCTATCTGATCCAAGAAGAAAAAACTGTTCTGATTGACACTGTTTGGGCCCCCTTTGCGACTGAATTTGTAGAGAATTTAGCCTCGGAAATCGATTTGCAGAAAATCGACTTTGTCATTGCCAATCACGGGGAGGTTGACCACAGCGGCGCCCTGCCGGCTTTGATGAAGCATATCCCGGACAAGCCCATTTACTGCACGGCCAACGCAGTCAAGTCCCTGAAGGGGCAGTATCATCAAGATTGGAATTTTAAGGTGGTCAAGACTGGGGATAAAATTGACATCGGCAATGGCAAAGCGCTTGTCTTTGTGGAAATGGCCATGCTGCATTGGCCGGACAGCATGGCCACCTACCTTACAGGTGACAATATACTGTTCAGCAACGACGCCTTCGGGCAGCATTTGGCCACCGAAAAATTGTTTAACGACCAGGTCGATCAATGTGAGCTTTATGAAGAATCCCTCAAATATTTTGCCAATATTTTGACGCCGTTTAATCCCATGCTGCGGAAAAAGCTGGATGAGGTTACCGCGTTGAACCTGCCCATTGAAATGATTGCCACCAGCCACGGTGTCATCTGGCGGGATAATCCCGCGCAAATAATTGGGAAATACGCCCAATGGGCCAATGATTATCAGGAAAACCAGATTACGATTATCTACGACACCATGTGGAACGGTACAAAAAAGCTTGCTGAAATGATCGCCGACGGAATCGCACTGGCCGACCCGGATGTGGTTGTTAAGGTCTGCAACCTGGCCAAAAGCGATGAAAATGATGTAATTACCGAGGTTTTTAAGTCAAAGGCAGCTATCATCGGCTCACCGACTATTTCCAAGAGCATCCTCCATTCCGTGGCTGGTTTTATCCACCTGATGAAGGAACTCAGGTTCAAAGGGAAGAAAGCCGCCGCATTCGGCTGCTACGGCTGGAGCGGTGAATCTGTAAAGGTAATAAATGAATTGATGAAAGACGCCGGTTTTGAGGTTGTCAGCGACGGCTACAGAAACATGTGGAACCCCGATGGGGGTGCACAAAAGGCGGCGGTAGAGTTCGGCAAGTCGTTGGCCAAAATGTAGGGCGTGGCAGGATCCGGAGGGCCGTTGGCCGGGTATGGACAGCCATTGGCAGTGCCGTTTAAGGCTAATGTAGGAGGGTGGTTGCCTCTGCTTGAGCATTGTCTGCACCGGTTGTGCTGAAAACATTTACCAAAATGCCCTGGAGAATGAAGAGCGCAACAATGCTGCGCTCTTTGTCATATCAGCTGGATATTATTGGCCCGCCCCGGCAGCTGAAAGCATAAGCAGCAAATGAGTGGGGGTTATCTGATAGCCTTTTCCTTCTGGGCGGAAAGATGCTTAATGTCATCCCAAATAGCATCAAGATGAGCAAATATTTTCTTGTGTGTTAGTCTATTAGTAGTCCTTAAATCGTTGACTGCGTCCTGAAGGGCGGCAAGGCTGTTTTTTATTCCCGTCTGCTCACTTTTCATTTCCGCCTGCTCACTTTTCATTTTCGCCTGCTCACTTTTTATTATCGCCTGCTCATTTTTTATTTCCGCCTGCACATTTTTAATTTCCGCCTGCACAATTTTTAATTCCGTCTGCCCTTCTTCCAGCGCCACAAGGCGGGTATTAACATGTTGCAGTTCCTGCCTTACAGGATTTAATTCATCCCGTACAATAGACTTGATCTCCAGCCGGACGGACTGCATTTCCTCCTTTATCACACTGCGCAGCATGTGCGCCAATTCATTATTTGCGGGCATTGGCAGCAGCTCCTTCCCTATTAAATATAAAATGATTTAGACAACGTGGGGGAATTTTCCTGCGGTAAAAATAAATTTTGCTTTACGGCTATACCAGATACATGTAGGCCACGCTGCCAAAATGGGGGACGGGGCAGTTTTCCCCGGTGAGAACCCATAGAACGGGGTAGTTGGGTGGGTCTTCGGGCAGGGTGGCGTCGCCGTCGGTGAGGAAAACCATCAGCGACGGGGTGATGCCGCGATTTTCAATTTCCTGAAAAAGGGGCCGGAAGTTTGTGCCGCCGCGGCCCTTGAACAGCATCGGGATATTGTCCGGGTCGAGCTCCTGAAAAAGCTGCACTGCCGTGTCGCAGTGGGCGATATAGCCCTTGAACTCCGGGTAGGAATGGACAATGTTGACCATTTCCGTGATGAACTGTTTGTAAAAACGCCAGACTGAGCCGCTGGTGTCGATGGACACTACGACTTCCTCCAGCCCCTCGCTGCCGAATTCCGGCAGGAACACGTAGTCGAAACGCCGGTCGGGCGGGATGAAGGTGTAGTCCGAGCGGGCCGGCTGGACAAAGGAAGCCAGGGCTTGCCGCCAGTCCAGTTTGGGATACAGGATGCTTTCGATGAGCAAGATCATCCCGGCCGGGAGGTGGCCCCTCTGCTGGGCGTCCTGGGCCGCTTGAGCGGTGCGCATCTTCCAGGTCAAAGCCTCCGCGTTGGCGTCGCTGGACTCGTCCTGCCCGCTCTTGTTCTTATCCCACCGGGAGTGATCATCCAGCAGCCGGCCTTGCGGTTTTTTGTCCTGCCGGTACTTGTCCGGGCTGTTCTGGGCGGAGGAGGAGACGTTGTCTGCATCGTCCCTGGTTTTGGGCTGCAGTTCTTCCAGCAGGATGTTGTACACGGCATCCGCAGACAGGCCCTTGAAGCGCTCGGCCAGAAAAACACCTGGCGGCAGCGCCAGTCCCTGATCCTTGACGATTTGGTTGACGACATAGTCGCAGGCCATGTCCCAGAGTTCCTTGTCCCGGGTGCCCCTGCGCCAGATGTGCTGCAAAGCGGCGTGCATTACTTCGTGCACCAGGGCGCCGATGAGCTGGTTGATGCCGCCTGCGCCGGCCAAGCCCCGCACAAAGCCACCGTTGTAAACAAGGTCAAAACCTTCGGTGCGCATGGTCGGCGTGGACTGATCCTCCCGGGGATGCAGAAACAGGGCCAGGGAGCCGAAGAAAGGAAATTTCATCAGCATCCGGGCCCTGGCTTTGCTGATCAAATGATGAGCGTCGGGCATAGGCCTCACCTCCCCGCACTAATCCGCGCCTACCAGGACGTCCGCATTTTGGGCCAGCCAGTCCCGGAATTCGGGCAGCATCACCAGTTCAGTCCGCAAGCCGGCTTTTACGGCGTCGTTGATTGCCAGCACCTGGTACTCGATCATCAACATAGAGATAAAAGCAAGGAAATTGCTCATGCGCTTCGGGGTTTTATTGCCGGCCAGGCTACTGACCAGGGCGCCGATGCAGGCGTAAATCATATCAGGGGAATCCGGCGCTGTCGTAACCCTGCCGGCCAGGATTTCTTCCGCGTCGGGTATCTGCTCCAGCACCCGGCAGAATGCGGCAAATTCCGTAGCGGGGCCTTCGCCAACCGCCCCGCAGATTGATGGAAAAGCATGGCTTACCTGGCCGTAGGAGGGCAGGATCTTATGCACGAACTCCCAGCTGCGCGGGGTGGGGAAGGCTTTGATTTCGGCGGCCTGGTTGGGAAACCGGTAAAGCAGCTCCGGCCTGAAGTTTAAAAAACTAATCACCCTGTGGTCGATTTTGTTGGGGATCGCCCAGTGCTTCCAATCCTCCAGTGAGCAGGCCACCTCAAAGTGGATCATCCTGTTGGCCAGCGCCGCGGGCATCTGGTTGACGACGCCCTTGTCCTGAGCGCGGTTCCCGGCCGCCACCTGCCGCCATCCTTCCGGCAGTATATATTCACCAACGCGCCTGTCCAGGATTAGCTGATAGGCGGCTGCCTGCACCGCCCGCGGGGCGGAAGTGATCTCGTCATAAAGCATGATCCCCGAGGCGCCGTCGCGCTCCACATGGGGCAGGAAGGAGGGGGCCAGCCAGTCCGCCTGGCGGGCTTCCCTATTGGGATAGGGGATGCCGCGCAGGTCGATGGGGTTCAAGAGCAGCAGCCGCAGGTCCAGGAAACCCCAGCCGCCTTCTGCGGCTATCTGCCGGACAATACTGGATTTACCCACACCGGGCGGACCCCACAGCATCACCGTGGGGACTTCCGGATCGGTCAGCAGGATCCTCAGGTGCTCTTTCGCTTCAGTGGCAAACATAGGCACAACTCCTAAAGAATTCATTTTGGCTAATTTAACGGCCCGTCAGCATGGTCAGCGCGTCATGCAGGCGGGCAATTTTTTTCTTGCCCGCCTCATCCGCTGCCTCCAGGCCTTCTTTTATCAGCACGTAACCCCCATTAAACAGGATCAGCAGTTTACAAAAATCCAGGTTGTCGAATATGGATACGGGAAAATGTTTCGGTACGGCGCGTTGACTGGTCGTTGTCAATCCCCAGAGAAGCAAAACCTCTTCCTCTTCCCACTTGTCAATGGCCCAGGGATTATCCAGGTCCGGGTTGTCGTAATACAGGCCGCGCACATTATTTCTGAAACTGCCATGATACAGCGCCAAATGAGGAGCAACGTCAGCAACGGCTTCATAAATAGCCAGATCCACGCGCAGCTCAGCATAGGCCAGGCCCTGTTTGATCTCCAGCCTGTAACTACCGTTGCGGCATCTGTTGGTAGTCGAACCCTCACTGTCATATACGCGGCAGAAAATCCTATCTGAAATAAGCAGGGAAGCCTTTAAATTAGCCAGGTTTTCGATGTGGACCAGCGGAAAATTGTAAGTTTGCATGTTTCGCCACCTGATCCTATTTGGATAAATTTTTCCTTATTAGGTCCTTTATACATTATATTAAAAAACCCTGCCTGCACACGAAAAAAAGTCTGTCCGGGTTAGAATTTAAAAGCGGGCCTGGCTTACCGGTGTTGGGATCCAGACACTCCGCCAGGCAAAGGCGTTGCAAAAGGTGTCTACAACCACGCCCCCGATACTTTCATAGATCTTGGCAGTTGACACTAGGATATGAAAAATATGGAATATGTGGTTTCCATTTCAATATGACCTGCATACAATAGACCATTAAAAGGAAAGGAGTTTTGTTCTATGTCAGATAGCATGAAGGCTCTACAAGTCCCTGCCCAATGCCCGGTAACTATTGCTGAAACAGTATGCGTTCAGGCGGATATTACGATTATGCCGGATGTAGTGGTTGGGGACATTCAATCTTTTTGTGCGGGGGCGGCAGTAATCGGGGCATGCCCCGGTACACTAGTCGAAAACTGCACTTTTTCGGTAAGCCAGAACATTTGTGTGCAAATCCCCTTAACGTTCTCCGCTCTGGCCGTTGCAACTCCGACAGGTATTGTTTGCGGCACACCGGCAGTAGGGGCATGTACTGCATAAAAAAGCCTTCGCCTTGTGGGCAGTTTGATCATTTACTAATGCCGCAGCTTCGGCGGATTAACTGATGGCAATAGGATCATGGTATGTATCCGCCGGGATATTATCAACCCCGGCGGATAATAATACCCCATTATCATTTAAACCTAAATTATAAAGGGTGCAAAGTCATGTTAGATGTAGATAAAAGCAACCCGGTAACCCAGATGGAACCTGTTGTGGTAAACGAGACGGTGTCTGTCCGGGCAGACGTGACAATTACGCCGGATGCGGCAATTGGGGAGATTCAATCCTTCTGCGCGGCTGTGCCTGTGATTCAACCTTGCCCTGAAAACCCGCTTGCCTTTAGGGTCAGCCAGGATTTTTGTATTCAGATTCCTCTTACGCTCTCTGCCATTGTTGCTGCAGTACCGGCAGGTATTGCTTGTGGCGCCGGCAGGGCGGGCATATCTGGAAAACACGCCGCTTATGTGCAGCCAAGGTGTTTTTTCTTGAGCCGCCCGGATGTGACCAACGCCTTAATCAATGCCGCCGGCGGTTCCATCATACTGGGGAAGGCTGGTTCCTGTGCAGGCCTTAGCCTTTCTGTAACAACAGCTAATGCCCGCGGGATTTTGTCACTTAATACGCCTGGCCCCCCCGATCTTATTTCTGATATATTTGCACACCAGTATAAATATCTTTATGCCGAGCTCCTCACAGCTAATCTAAACATCTTAAACGGGGCGTCCAGTCTTTTTGTAGCAGAGGCAATCGAGGGGGCAAACAGCTTCCTGGCCGGATCACCTGTGGGTGGAATGGAAGGAGCGCTGTCTCTGCAAGCCCCTCTTGCGCAATTCAACCTGGGTCTGGCGCAAGGTTGCTAAAAACATACCATTGCAATTTGCTTTTTCCCTGCTATAATTATTTGTCCGGATCCTGCTTTGTATAAACATATTGGCCATCCGCGTTCAAGAAAGTATTTGCACGCGGATGTGTCACCAACCAACCCTACCTTATGACATTTTTATTTGCACCACGTTTTATGTTATATTAATTATATAGAAAGCACATAAAAGTCAATCTACCGGCATTCCTTGGGCTTTTTATGCCCGGCGGTCGCGGCCACCCGCCTAACAAAACAAGGAGGTCATATTGTTATGCGTTACAGGTTGTTTCCTTTTGTGATGGTCGCCTTTGTGGTTGTGTTGCTGATTAGCAACACAGTGGCGGTAAAGGTGACTCAGTTGGGCCCCTTCTATTTTGACGGGGCCACAGTGCTTTTCCCGTTGGCCTATGTTTTCGGGGATATTTTGACGGAGGTTTATGGTTTTAAAAGAAGCAGGTTTGTAATTTGGACAGGATTTGCCGCCTGTGCCTTTATGGCCTTTGTCTACTGGCTGATCGGAGTCCTTCCCGCTGCCTCGGACTGGGGCCGCCAGGAGGCGTACAACGTTATCCTGGGGCAGACGCCCCGCATAGTGCTGGCATCTTTGATCGCCTATTTTTGCGGCGAGTTTGTAAACAGCTTCATCATGGCCAAGATGAAAATCCTCACCGCCGGGCGCTGGCTGTGGACACGGACCATCGGCTCGACAATGGCCGGCCAGGCGATAGACACATCCCTTTTCGTGGCCATCGCCTTTACCGGGGTTATCCCTACAGCGGCCCTTTTTTATATGGCGGCCAGCAATTATATTTTCAAGACTGGTTTTGAGGCGGCGGCGACGCCTCTGACCTATGCCGCCTGTGGCTGGCTCAAACGTGTGGAACAAGAGGATTACTTTGATAGTAAAACCAACTTCAACCCTTTTGCCGTTTCCCTGGAGGATCTGGAATAGCAAACCTCCTTGTTATTTTCAAAATAGATTCCCCAATTTACCAAAATACACTCAGCTTTTTTAAGGGATTTTAGCGCATGACGGCCTTTTTACCCGGGTTCGGCATGCCAGTTTTAAACCCTTATTCTAATTGACAATATCCTAGTGTCATGCTATGATATGCCAAAAGATTAGTAAAAGGGTGTGATTATTTGCGGCTTTCCACCAGGGGGCATTATGGCCTGAAAGCAATGTTTGATCTGGCCCAAAATTACGGTTCAGGCCCTATTTCTCTGAAAACTGTGGCGGAACGCCAAAACCTGTCGGATCACTACCTTGAACAACTGATCGCTATGCTTAAGAAAGCTGATTTGGTTAAAAGCATACGCGGGGCCAGGGGAGGTTATTTTCTGGCCCGGGATCCCTCGGAAATCAAGGTGGGCGATGTTATCCGAGCCCTGGAAGGCCCAATTGCTCCTGTTCACTGTGTCAGCGAGGTGGATCCGGGATGCTGCAGCGAAGCCGATTACTGTATTACAAGAACAGTATGGGCGAAGGTGCGGGACGCCCTGGCTGCTGTGCTTGACTCTATTACCCTGGCGGATTTGTGCCGGGAGGCGGCGGAGACCAACAAGTGCTAGGGCGGGTGGTGCGCATGGCCTTGAAACTGAAAAATATTTAGACTGCCGGGTGCATAAAAGGCGTCAAGAGGAGGTATTGGTAGTGTATACGGAAAAAGTTATGGATCACTTTGAAAATCCCAGGAACGTAGGCGAGCTCGCTGACGCGAACGGCATTGGGGAAGTGGGCAATCCCACCTGTGGTGATATCACCAAGATATATCTGAGGATTGAGGATAACATTATTCAGGATATAAAATTTAAAACCTTTGGCTGTGCCGCCGCTGTGGCCTCCAGCAGTATGCTGACGGAAATGGCCAAAGGAAAAACGATTGAGGAAGCGTTGATTATTACTGACAAAATGGTGGCAAAGGAACTGGACGGGCTGCCGCCGCAAAAACTGCATTGTTCCAACATGGCGGCGCAGGCGATGCATGTGGCTATTGAGGATTACAGAAAAAAGCAGGGTGCGTGATCCTTTGACAGATAGAAAAAAGGTTATCGTGGCGATGAGCGGCGGTGTGGACAGTTCTGTCACTGCCGCCTTGTTATTGGAGCAGGGTTATGATGTTTCCGGTGTGACAATGCAGACCCGGGATCCTGCCCGGGTGGGAAACGGGGATGAAACTGCCGGTTGCCGTTCCCTTGCCGCCGTTGAGGACGCCGGAAGCGTGGCCGCCGGGCTGGGCATACCTCATTATGTGATTAATTTTCACGACATTTTCGAAGAAAAGGTAATCGGTTACTTTACGGGAGAATACATGCGGGGGCGCACGCCCAATCCTTGCGTTGTCTGTAACAAACACGTAAAGTTTGCGGCGTTGCTGGAGCGGGCGCTTGGCCTGGGCGCCGACTACATGGCCACCGGCCATTACGCCAGACTGGGGTTCAGTGAAAAATACGGACGCTTTGCCGTGCGTCGTCCGGTTGATCGGAAAAAGGATCAAACCTATGTATTGTACGGTCTGACCCAATACCAGCTGGCCCATGCCCTGATGCCCCTGGGGGAATATACCAAGGATCAGGTGAGAGAACTGGCTGCAGACTTCGGATTGCGGGTGGCGGACAAGCCTGAAAGCCAGGAAATTTGTTTTGTGCTGGACGACAACTACCACAATTTTCTACGGGAAAAGATGATCGAAGTTAAAACCGGCCCCTTTTTGAATATGCAGGGGGAAGTTATCGGCGAGCACAAAGGGATACCTTTTTATACCGTCGGCCAGCGCCGGGGTCTCGGTATCGCTACGGGTGAAAGGCTTTATGTGATTAAAATTGACCCGATACACAACGCCATTACCCTGGGACCTGAGGAGGCAATCCTTGGTTCCGACTTGATCGCCGAAGACATTAACCTGATCCTCTATGATCAACTTGACGGGCCGGTGGAACTTGCGGCGCAAATCCGCTATAACGGCCGCCCGGCCCCCGCCACTGTAGCGCCCCTGCCCGACGGCCGGTTGCATGTGCGCCTGCACACTCCGCTGCGTTCAATTACCCCCGGCCAATCGGTAGTTTTTTACCAGGACGACTACCTGGCCGGCGGCGGCACAATAA
>CAYMJG010000032.1:0-16868 GCA_964390855.1 uncultured Eubacteriales bacterium
AAAATGGAGCTTTCCGCAACCATGGAAACCGTGATCAACCTGCCCTTCATCACAGCCGACGCCAACGGGCCCAAACACCTGGACATGAAACTGACCCGGGCCAAATTTGACGACCTCACCGCCCAACTGGTGGAACGCTGCCGCGGGCCGGTTACTGCCGCCCTGGCCGACGCCAAACTGGCGGAAAAGGACATCGACGAAGTAATCCTGGTCGGCGGTTCAACCCGCATCCCGGCGGTGCAGAAACTGGTGCGTTCGTTGACAGGCGGCAAGGACCCGCACATGGGAGTGAATCCCGACGAGGTCGTAGCTGTCGGCGCCGCCATCCAGGGCGGTGTGCTGGCGGGTGAGGTAAAAGATGTACTGTTGCTGGACGTTACGCCCCTGTCCCTGGGTGTTGAAACACTGGGCGGGATTATGTCCAAAGTAATTGAACGCAATACGACCATCCCCGTGCGGCGCAGCCAGGTTTTCAGCACTGCCGAAGACAGCCAGCCGGCGGTGGACATTAACGTCCTGCAGGGCGAGCGGGAAATGGCCCGGGATAACCGGTCTTTGGGCCAGTTTAAACTAGACGGCATCCCGATGGCGCCGCGGGGCATACCGCAAATTGAAGTAACCTTTGATATCGACGCCAATGGAATCCTGAAGGTAGGCGCCCGGGACAAAGGCACCGGCAAAGAACAGACCATTACCATTAGCGGCTCCACCAGCCTGGACAAATCGGAAATTGACCGCATGGTAAACGACGCCGCCGCTAATGCGGCGGAAGATAAAAAAAGGAAAGAAGAAATAGAGGCCCGTAACGAGGCTGACTCCTTGGCCTACCAGGTGGATCGCCAGCTGAAGGACCTGGGAGATAAAATACCGGTGCATGAGAAAGCCCGCGCCGAACAGTTGCTGGGTGATTTAAGAAGCGCATTAAAGGAAAACGCCCCCATTGACCGCATCCGCAGCCTGCAGGGTGATTTACAGCAAGCCGCCTATTCGCTATCGCAGGCTGCCTATGGGCAGGCCGGCGGTGCACCCGGCGCCGGCGCCGGCAGCGGAGGCGGCGCGCCGGATAGCGGCAGTGGCGGTTCCTCAGCGCACGGCAGCGATGATGTTGTTGACGCCGAATTTGAAGAAAAATAATGCCGGGGGGAAGAACATTCCCCCTTGTGGTAAGTAATGTTAGGGGTAATGTTAGGGGGACGGTTCCCTTTTGGCAAGTTATGTTCAGGGGGCCGTCCCCCGGATACGGGAGACGAATATGAACAGGAATGGGACTGACGGGCGGGTTGATGATATCTTGTCTTTAAAAAAAGAGCTTGATCATGAAAAGAGCCGGCATTTGCGGACGCTTGCTGATTTTGATAATTATCGCAAGCGGGTGGAACGTGATATCCAGGCTTGCGCCAACAGCGGTAAAAAAGAACTTGTCAAGGACCTGCTGGCCGTGTTGGACAACTTTGAACGCGCCATCCAACAGGTAGCGGACACAAGGTATAGGCAGGGCGTGGAGATGATTTACCAGCAAATGACGGGCTTGCTCGGAAAACACGGCCTGGAAAAACTGGACAGTTTGGGCCGGGCATTTGACCCGCATGAACACGAGGCAGCAGGTTATCTGGAAAACTCCGGTTTGCCCCTGGGAGTTGTGGCGCAGGAGCTGGCTGCAGGCTACCGGTTTGGCGGGGACTTGCTGCGGCCGGCAAGGGTCAGGGTGTCCAAAGGACCGGTGAGGGCCATATGACTGTATCATTTCGTGATTATTACGAGATCCTGGGTGTTAGCCGGGGTGCAACAGAAAAAGAGATCAAAACAGCTTATCGCAAGTTGGCCCGCAAATGGCATCCGGA
Source organism: uncultured Eubacteriales bacterium (assembly GCA_964390855.1). GTDB lineage: Bacteria > Bacillota > Desulfotomaculia > Desulfotomaculales > Pelotomaculaceae > Syntrophopropionicum. The sequence goes on from CAYMJG010000032.1 coordinate 1,842, forward strand.
TCTGCACACTGGCAAGGATAAGGAAACAGCAGAGGAAAAGATCAAGCAAATTAACGAAGCATATGAAGTATTAAGTGACAAGGAAAAACGGGCTAAATACGACAAGCTGGGCCAAAACTGGCGGGATGGCCAGGATTTCCGGCCGCCACCGGACATGGAGGGATTCCATTTTTATACCAGTAACGGGGAAGGAGTCGGGGCCGGGGGCTTCAGCGATTTTTTTGAAACACTTTTTGGCGGAGGAGCACCTTTCAGGCGAGCGTCCGGGGCTTCGGGGGCAGGACGCAGAACTGGTCCCGCGCGCGGGCAGGATATTGAAAGTGAACTGGAACTATCACTTGAGGAGGCATACCGCGGCGGGGAAAAATCACTGCAGCTTTCCACCCGGGAAGTGTGCCGGGAGTGCGGCGGAACAGGCCTGCAGAATAACTCCTTCTGCAGGCGTTGCGGCGGCACAGGGGAAACAGCCGGGGTCAGAACGCTGGCTGTAAAGATCCCGCCTGGTGTGCGCGACGGCAGCAGGATCCGCCTTAAAGGCCAGGGCGGAGAAGGAATAAGCGGCGGATCCAGGGGTGATCTGTACCTCAAGGTAAAACTACTGCCCCACTCTATGTTCAAAGTGCGCGGCCAGGATCTGGAAATAGAAGTCTTTCTGCGTCCGGAGCAGGCCGTGCTGGGGGATCAGGTCTCTGTGCCCACCCTTGACGGTCCTGTCTTAATGAAGGTGCCCCCGGGGGCCCGCTCCGGTAAACGGCTGCGCCTGAGGGGCAAAGGCTTGCCGGAGCAAAAAGGGCGGGGCGATGAATATGTGGTGGTAAGGATAGACATTCCTGAACGCCTAACGGCTGAAGAAGAGAGTCTCTACCGAGAATTGGCTTTGCTAAGGAAAGGGGTGTGACGGGGTGGAAAAATACTATTTGCAAATATACCACCATGCCCTATCCACCGGTGAGGACGATGTCTGGGTTGACTTGAACAGCTTGGAAATCCACCCGGAGATGGCCCAACTGCTGGCCGAGTTTGGCATCTTGGATATTAAGGAAGGCCACATCAGGCTCAAACATGTAGTGCGCCTGGCCAGGCTGCACCGCCTGCGCTGCGGCCTGGGCGTCAACCTTAGCGGCGCCGCCATCATCCTGGACCTGCTGGAAAGGATCGAGGCCCTGCAGGAAGAAGTCGACCACTTGAAAAGAATGTAGGGCGGGCTTTAGCCCGCCAAGGATGCGTGGGCGGGCAGCGCCTGCGCTGGCGAATCAACTAAAAGCCGGGGATTATCAACCCCCGGCAATTCTTTTTCTGTATTTATCGCCATGGTACCTATTTGTTTTAACTTTTAACAAGGTGAACAGCCGCCCGGCATAGAAATAATCGCACGGAGGTGGCAAAATGGACAAAAAAACAGCAGATTTAAAGATCCCTTGCCCAAACTGCGGCAGTAAAGATTTTGGAACAATGACCGATCCCTATTGCATATTGCCTTCCCTGGTAAAAGGCGACAAGGGCTATGAAATTGCGCCGGAAAAAGGTTTGGCGGTGATGCCGGTCATATGCAACAACTGCGGGTATGCTCTGTTCTTTCATCCCCTTCCGAAGAAAAAAGACTGATCAGGATGTGGGTGTCTCGTTCCCCCGCATGGCGGGCTTAAGCCCGCCATGATCCGTCATCCGGAAATGTTGGACACCGTGAACCCGTTTTTCTCCAGGGCTTCAACCAGTGGGGCCGGATTGGTGGTGCCAAGCCTGAGCACAACGTCAGTTTTAAAATCTTCTTTCGGGATAGTGACGATGCTTCTGATGACTATATCAAAATCTTTAATAATCTTTGTTACGTCAGCTATCAGTCCCAGGCTGTCCTTGGCTTCTACTACCATTCTGATACCCGGTTTGCCATAGCCGAATACCTTGGCCAGCGCCTCAAAAATGTCACTCTCGGTGATCAGCCCAACCAGGGTGTCCCCTTCAACCACCGGAATTCCATTGGTCCTTTGTTCCCTCATCAGCAGGGCAGCTTCCTCAAGGGTGGTGTCAGGTGTTACTGATGGTATCTCTTTCATTGCTTCGGCTACCTTGATTTCGGCCATCAAAGAATTTATCTCAAATATGCTGAGGGATGTTGCCGGTGACGGGGCCAGGTAGAACAAATTTTTTTCTGTAGCCATTCCCAGTAGTTTTCCTTTTTCTGAAACTACCGGCAAATGTCTAATCTTATTGTTTTTCATTATTGATAATGCCTTGAAAACAGGGGTATCCACGGGGATAGAGATTGGCGCCCTGGACATATAGTTGCGTACAAACATAATAATTCACTCCTTTATTAAAATTGTAACTATAATTGTTAATATATACAAGCCAATAATCCCATGTATACTGCATTATATACAGGCGGGGAGTCCAGTTAACATAACCTGCTAAAAGGGGGCTGTCCCTCTGGAATGTAATAAAAAGGGACAGCCCTTAGCCCATAATCTACCATAATTGGGGTGCTGTATACCCCATTATAACGAGGTGTGAAATGGAATACAAGACAAATGTAATGAGGATCCTGGATAAAATGGTGATAGAATATTCTAGCCATAGTTACGCGGGCACAGCGGCTATCAGCGGGACTGAAGTGGCCAATGTGTTAAGGCAGGATCCCAAACGGGTTTTTAAGACACTGGTGACAGTGGCAAAATCAAAAAAGAATTATGTATTTGTTATTCCCGTGGCGGAGGAATTGGATCTAAAAAAAGCAGCCCATTGTTTCGGCGAAAAATCTGTTGAAATGATTAAAGCTAAAGACCTATTGCCGCTGACGGGGTATGTGCATGGCGGCTGTTCACCGATTGGGATGAAAAAGAGGTTTGCCACTATCATAGACGCATCAGCAGTCACTTTAGACACGATTATTTTCAGCGCCGGCAAGATTGGCTATCAAGTAGAAATCAGCCTTGAGAATCTGAAAAAGGTACTGGATTACAGACTAGCGGATGTAACCAAATAGGGGGCAGCCCCTTTAGTAAATTATTACCCGGAAGCTACAAACCTCCTTTACATTTACTGCCAAGAAAGGGAGAATACCCAACAAAATTATGCCGGATGAGGAAGGAAATTGCGATTGGGTCACGAAAGAAGGTTCATGGAAAAACTACTGCCCGTAGGCGGGACCCCGCAAAGGGGGGCCCCGGCTGCCGCTGCTGAAAGAAAAGGACTGTCACCCCAACGTCAGGTTGCAAAAAGGTACGGGTTTCACCCCGTTCATTTTTTAAGGAGAGAAAATGGCTTTTAAACGAAGGGCTAACGCCCTTTCCTTGCTCGCTGTGCTGCTCTGGATGCTGGTGATATTTAGCCTTTCAGCCCAGCCGGCCGGCTATTCCAATGCCAACAGCAAAGGTATGATAACCCGGGTGGTTAACACTGTAACAAGATTCACCAAGGCGGATATCACCGAAACTGAAAAAATGATCCTTACCGAACGCATCAATTCTGTTGCCCGGGAGTGCATGCACGGAGTGGTGTTTTTGGTGCTGGGGGTATTGACGCAAAACGCTGTGGCTAAACTGGTCGTCCCAAAAATGAAAGCAGCGGCGATAACACTGGCAGTATGCCTGGCATACGGCCTAACTGATGAGTTCCACCAGCTGTTTGTTCCCGGGAGGGCTTTTCAGATAAGTGATCTGGCAATGGACGCTGTTGGCAGCGTTATTGGGATCTGCCTGATCCTGCTGCAAAAGGGTGTAAAAGAGTAATATGGAGTATAATGAGCATATGGTTACGCCACAATATTACTGTCCAACCGGGCTATGGCGCCGGGACGGCCTGGTTGAGGGGGGTTCTGCAGGAGGCGGAGTAAATGTATGAATTATTGATAACAAGAAGGAGCATTAGAAAATTTCAGGATAGGCCGGTGGAAAGGGAAAAGCTGGACACCATCTTGAAATGCGCCTTGATGGCGCCATCCTCCAAAAAGAGTCAACCCTGGGATTTTGTTGTTGTGACAGACAGGGAGTTGTTGCAGGAGCTTTCCACCTGCCGGGCATATGGGGCTGATTTTTTGGCCGGGGTTCCCGTTGCGGTGGTGATCCTGGCTGATCCCGAAAAAAGTGACGTCTGGATTGAGGACGCCGTCATAACGGCAATCATTATGCAACTGGCGGCTCAGTCCCTTGGTTTGGGCTCCTGCTGGACCCAGATTAGGAAAAGGTTCACCGCCGCCGGACTGCCTTCGGAAGACTTTCTTAAAAAGGTCCTGGGTGTACCCGGCAGGCTCAAGGTTCAATGCATCATCGGACTCGGCTATCCGGAGCAAGACAAGCCACCCCACGACGAAGCCGGGCTGTTGTTAAACAGGATCCACTACAACCGCTATTAGGGTGTCATGAGGATTTTGTTTAGGAGTCCAGAGGGAAAATGATGCCGCATGGGGTGGGATCCCCGATACATAAAATACGAGGTGGGATAAATGAAATTTTGCTGGTGCACCCCAACGGTGTCAGCATCCAATTCGTTGAAAACATGTAAAGACAGCGGTTCACTGGCGCCTGCCAAAAGGGGACGGGCTGCCCGCCACTATTCATGACAACAGGGGTGGATTCTTTTGTCGCTGCGGTTTATTATTGGCCGGGCCGGGAGTGGCAAGACCGGGACTTGTTTGGAGGAAATTCGCGCGGAATTAAAGGCGCGGCCTACCGGTACACCACTGGTACTGCTGGTGCCGGAGCAGGCTACCTTTCAGACGGAATATGTTCTGGCCGCCACCCCGGGGCTGAAAGGGTTTATCCGGGCGCAAGTGCTGAGCTTCCGGCGTCTGGCTTACCGGGTGTTGCAGGAAACGGGAGGGGCGGCCCGGCCCCATATCGGGGAGTTGGGCAAACGTATGCTCCTGCGAAGGCTACTGGAACAGCGCCGGAAAGAAATTAGGGTATTCCGGCGCTCGATCGGCCAGCCCGGCTTTGCCGGCACCTTGGCCCGCACACTGGGGGAAATAAAAAATTACTGTGTTGAACCAGGGGACTTGGCGGCGGCCGCCGCCGCCCTGCGTGACCTGCAGGGGGCTGAGACACTGGCGGAGAAACTGGAAGACCTTTACCTGCTCTATAATGATTTAGAGGATTTTCTAAAGGGCCGCTTTATCGATCCCGATGACTACCTGAACCTTCTAGCTGACCGTCTGCCGCTGTCGGGTGCTGTCCGTAACGGTGAGATATGGGTGGACGGTTTTTCGGGTTTTACGCCACAGGAATTCAGGGTACTGGCAGCGTTGATGCGCCATGCGGGGCGGGTCAATATCGCCCTGTGCGCAGATATAAAAACACTTGTTGGAAAACCCGATAGTACCGGGGTGTTTTACCCCATCCAGGAAACCTATGAATCTCTTGGCCGGTTGGCGGCCAAGGAAGGGATTTTGGTTGAAAGGCCCCTGGTTCTAGATGGCGCCGGTAAAACGCGCTATCTCAGCCCGGAAATAGCCCACCTGGAAAAGCATTTCTTCAGCTACCCGGCGCCAAGGTGGGACAGCTCCGGCAGAGGCGTTACACTGGCGGCGGCAGCCAACCCGCGGGCCGAGACGGAGGGGGTGGCCCGCGAGATTATTGCGCTCTGCAGGGACTGCGGCTATAGGTACCGCGACGTCATTGTCCTGCTGCGGGATCTGGAGCATTATGCCGATCTGATCTCCTGTGTTTTTGCTGATTACGGCATCCCTGTTTTTATTGATCAGAAACGGACGGTCATGCACCACCCGCTGGTGGAACTGATCCGGGCCGCCCTTGAAGTGGTTGCTACGGACTGGTCCTTTGATCCGGTCTTTCGCTTTTTAAAAACAGACCTAACCCAACTAACCAGAGGGCAAGTCGATCTGCTGGAAAATTACGTGCTGGCCCACGGCATCAGGGGCAGCCGCTGGGCTGACGGCAGACCGTGGGCATATCGCCGCCGCTTATCACTGGAGGAAGACAGCGAAGCCTCAGAAGTGGAGATCGCGGAGCTGGAGGAGATCAATCGCATCCGCCGCCAGGCTGTGATATTTCTTGATCAATTTTGCCGGGCCGCAAGACGGGGCGGCGACCGGGATGCCGGCCGGCCCAAAGATTCAGCCGTTGGTCCAATTGTTAACGTCCGGGCCACCAGCGAAGCCCTTTTCACAATGCTGGAAAAAATGGCAGTACCGGAATTGCTGGAAAACTGGAGCAAACTGGCTGAAAGTGAGGGCCTGCTGGAACTGGCCAGGGAGCATAGCCAGATCTGGGAAGGGGTGACCGCTCTGCTGGATCAGGTTGTGGAAGCGCTCGGTGATGAAGTCCTAACCATTGAGGAGTACGCCGCCGTGCTGGACGCGGGGCTGGTAGATATGCGCCTGGGCCGGATCCCGCCTGGTTTCGATCAGGTTGTTGTCTGTTCCCTGGAACGCTCCCGCAGCCCCGAGGCCAGGGCGGCTTTTGTTATGGGTGCTGCTGACGGGATGCTGCCGGCCAGAGTTGCCGACAGCGGTATTCTGTCCGAAGGGGACAGGGAGCGGCTGCAGACTGTGGGCCTGATGCTGGCCCCCGGAGCGCGCCGTAGGGTTTTTGAAGAGCAGTACCTGATTTATATTGCCTTGACCCGTTCCTCGGAAAAACTTTACCTGAGCTACCCGCTTGCGGATGACGAAGGGGGCGCGATGGCGCCTTCGCCAGTAGCGGCAAGGATCAAGGAGCTGCTGCCCGGGCTGGTGCAGAATTTCTGGCCGGTTGAGCCGGCCGGCGCCGGTCCAGCCGGTGACTGTCCGGCCAAAACACCGGCCTGTGTGCCGGCTGGGGACAACGAAGGTGACGAGGAAATCTCCTTTGTCGGCAATCCCGGCCGCACGCTGGCCCACCTGGTGACCAGGATGAGGGAGCTAAAGGCGGGGCGGCCGGTGGACCCGCTCTGGCAGGACGTGTATGCCTGGTTTATGCGCAGTGAATATAAGGAAAAGGCATCTCATATTTTAGCCGGCCTGTTTAAATCAAACCGGGAGGGCAGGCTGCCCGCCGGTATCGGCAAGGCCCTCTACGGGCGAAGACTGAAAACAAGTGTATCCGGCATTGAGAAATTCCGGGCCTGTCCCTTTGCCCACTTTCTGGCCAAAGGATTAAACCTGCAGGAGCGGGCCGTCTACAAGGTGGGCGCCCCTGATCTGGGCCAGTTTTTCCACGCCGCTCTGAAGCTTTTCGGCGACCGGGTGCGGGAAATGGGCCTCGACTGGGGCCGCCTCAACAGCGGTCAGTGCCGGGCGCTGGCCGGTGACGTTGTTGACCAACTGGCGCCGCGGCTGCAAAATGAAATCCTAATCAGCACAGCCAGACGGCGCTATCTTACCGGCAAACTGAGAAGGACAGTCCAGCAGACTGCTCTAATTCTGGCGGAGCACTCCCGGCGCGGCAGTTTCCAGCCTTTGGGGTTGGAATTGGCCTTCGGGCCGGGCGGCGATCTTCCTGCCGCCACATTTGTCCTGCCCGGTGGCGCGGAGATAATCTTATCCGGCAGGATTGACCGCATTGACTCCGCCAAGGGGGACGATGGCCTTTACCTGAGGATTATTGACTATAAATCGGGCCGGGTGACCATCAGCCTGCAGGATATCTACCACGGTTTAAAACTGCAACTGTTAACCTATCTGGATGTGGCCCTGGGCTATGCGGAAAAATTGACTGGCGGCAAGGCGCTGCCTGGGGCAATGCTATATTTTCGCATCGCCGACCCGCTGATCAGGATTGACGGCGACATACCGGGGCCCGCCGATATTGAGAAAAAGATCCTGCGGGAATTTAAGATGACGGGCATTGTGTTGGCAGACCCCCATTTGACGCAACTAATGGATTGCGGCCTGACTGGTGATTCCGATCTGATCCCCGTGCAGATAAAAAAGGACGGGGAATTTTCGGCGCGTTCCGCTGTGTTGACCCCGGCGCAGTTTAGCCTGCTGCGGGAACACCTGCGCCACCAGTTGATCAGCGCCGGTGGTGACATTATGGACGGGGTAGTGGATATTTCCCCCTACCGGAGCGGCGCCGGCAGGCCATGCGGGTACTGTCCCTACAAACCGGTATGTCAGTTTGACATTTTGCTGGAGGGCAATGCCTACCGGATTATTAAGCCGTTGGACGACGGCGCCATTTGGAGCAAACTGCGGCAGTTAAGAGATGAGTCAATTGAGTAGTCAGCAGGCTCAGGAACAACGGGTTGCAGCCGGCAGCTTGCAAGGAAACCAGCCGGCCGATACTGGGGCCGGCACAAAACCGCAGCGGATGAGAGGTAGGTTAAATGAACAATCAATGGACGCAAGAACAGCAGGATGCGATTGACAGTAGGGGAGGAAACCTGCTGGTGGCCGCGGCAGCCGGTTCAGGGAAAACAGCGGTGCTGGTGGAGCGGATCATCCGCCGTTTGACTGATCCGTCGGATCCGGTGGACGCGGACCGCCTGCTGGTAGTGACCTTCACCAACGCGGCGGCGGCTGAGATGAGGGAGCGTATCGGGCGCGCCCTTGCTGCGGAAATCAACAAACATCCGGCGTCCGTGCGCCTGCAAAGACAAATGGCCCTGTTCGGACGGGCTTCTATCAGCACCATTCATTCCTTTTGCCTGGATCTGCTGCGCCGGCACTTTTATCGCCTGGATCTTGACCCTGCCTTCCGCGTTGCGGACGAGACCGAGTGTGCCCTGCTCCAGGCTGAAACAATGGAAGATCTTTTTGAAGGGCGCTATGCGGCTGCAGACAACCGTTTCTTTACAAGGCTGGTTGACTGCTACGGCGGCAAACGGGACGACTCATCCTTGCAGGAGATGGTCCTTGGCGCCTATAATTTTGCCCGCAGCACAGCGGATCCCGAAGGCTGGCTGCAAGGGCTGCCAAAAGCCTATCAAATGGAAGAGGGCTTCGTCTTTGATCAGCTGCCCTGGTGCGATGTATTAAAGAAATCCCTGGAAAATGAACTTGCCGTGATTATCTCCGCCCTGCGTCAGGCTGTCGTCCTTGCTTTAAAGCCCGGTGGCCCGCAGGTTTACCTGGACAACCTGGAAAAAGAAATGGAGATGTTCGGCGGCCTGCTGCGCCTTTGTGCTTCCGGCGCCGCCTGGTCTGAGCTGTATGGTTCATTTCAGAGCATCAGCTTTGCCAGGCTGAAAAGCTGCAGGAAAGACGGCGCGGACCAGCAGCTGGTTGAACAGGTTAAAAAGATCCGGGACGGTGTCAGGAAAAAGGCCGCCACCATGAAAAGGGAATATTTCAGTACCCCGCCGGAGAGGATTTGTGCCGACCTGGGCCTGCTGCACCCGCTGGTTCAGGAGCTGGCGGGCCTGATAATGGATTTTGCGGCGGCCTATCAAAAGGCCAAAACTGCCAGGGGCATAGTGGACTTTGGCGACCTGGAGCATTACAGTCTGCAAGTGCTCTCAGAAAAAGGGCCCCGGGGGCTGCTTCCTTCCCCGGCCGCGGTAAGCCTGCGGGAAAAATATGAAGAGGTGCTGGTGGACGAGTATCAGGACATCAACGCCGTGCAGGAGGCCATACTGCAGCTTGTTTCCAGGCAGGACAGCCACGCTCCCAACCTCTTCATGGTGGGAGATGTAAAACAGAGCATCTACCGTTTCAGGTTGGCCGACCCCGGCCTGTTCCTGCAAAAATATGCGACCTACCCGGCAGAGCGGGGAGGGCGGGGGCGCCTGATCGAGCTGTCCAAGAATTTTCGCAGCCGGTGCGGCCTGTTGCTGGCGGTTAATTTTATATTTCGTCAGTTGATGACCCCGGTTGTCGGTGAAATAGACTACGGCCCCGGCGCCGAACTGCTCTATGGGGCGGATTACCCTGCTTACGCCGGGGAAGGTCTGAAACAGGACGAGGTGGTTGAGGTACACCTAATTGAGAATGGGCCGGTTGGGAGGAGTTCATTTGTTGACGGCACTGTTGGGGGCGGTTCAGTTGTCGCCTGTCCGGTTGTGGACGCCGCCGCCGGTGATGGCACCGGAAAAATCCCGGTTATAAGCGGCTCAAGTGGACAAAAAGCGCAACCTTCTGCCGGCGATGAGGCCGGCCGGTCGCCAACAGGTGGGAGCGAAGAGACGGAGCTTGATGAATTCGAGGAAGAACTGGATGCCATGCAGAAGGAAGCCCGGCTGATTGCCGCCAGGATCAAAGAACTGGTGGGGCAGTCCGGCGGTCGGCAGCCATTGACCGTCTTCGACAGGGGTTTGAGGCAGTACCGGCCCCTGGCCTACCGTGATGTGGTTGTCCTGCTGCGGGCAACGTCCGGGCATGCCAACACCTTTGTGGATCAGTTCAGGCAGTTGGACATACCGGCTTACGCAGAGCTGGCCACCGGTTATTTTGAGGCTGCTGAGGTAGAAACAATTTTATCTCTTTTAAAAATTATCGACAACCCGCTGCAGGACGTGCCCCTGGCAGCGGTGCTGCGTTCGCCCTTGGTCGGGTTGGACGCCGGCGAGCTGGCCGGGATCCGGCTGTATTCACGCCGCGGCTACTATTTTCACGCTGTAGTGGCCGCCAGCCAGGCCGACGGGGAGCTGTCGCGCAGGTTGCTGGGTTTTTTGGGAAAACTGGAAAACTGGCGCACAGCGGCAAGGAGTGGTCCCCTGGCAAATTTGATCTGGGCCATCTACCGGGAAACCGGCTATTACGATTTCGTCGGCGGCTTACCCGGGGGCGGCCAGAGACAGGCCAATCTGCGCTCGCTATACAATAGGGCGCGGCAGTATGAAGCCGGTTCCTTCCGGGGGTTGTTCCTTTTCCTCCGTTTCATCGAGCGGGTGCGGGAGAGAGGGCGCGACCTGGGCGCCGCCAGGGCCCTAGGGGAAAAGGAAAATGTGGTTAGAATTATGAGTATACATAAAAGCAAAGGGCTGGAGTTTCCGGTGGTGTTCGTAGCCGGCCTGGGCAAAAGGTTCAATTTCAAAGACCTGAATAAAGACATGCTTTTTCATAAGGACCTGGGCCTGGGACTGCAACTGGTGGATACCGGGACCAGGGTGACCTATCCGGCTATGTCCAAACTGGCCTTGAAACAAAAATTGAAGCTGGAGGCACTGGCGGAAGAGATGCGCATTTTATACGTAGCCATGACCAGGGCCCGGGAAAAACTTGTCCTCGTAGGATCGGCGCGGGGCCTGGCAAATTGCGCCCGGAACTGGTGCGGGCCGCTGGACACTGTCGGCTGGCGCCTGCAGGACGGCTACCTGGCCGGCGCTCTTTCACACCTGGATTGGTTGGGGGCTGCATTGGCCAGACACAGGGACGGAGCAACAATCAGGGAGGCTTGTTTATTTGCCGGGGAAACGTTTGCCGATGTCGCCGGTGATCGCTCCCGCTGGCGGGTATATCTGCACAGCGGGCTGGACGGCCCTGCTATGCGGAATACTGCCGCCCCGGAAATTTTGGCGCTGATAAAAAAGAAGGAACTACCGGCCGGGGAAGGGGAATATGCCGCCGCAGTCAATGAGCGGCTCAGCTGGCGCTACCCTGCCCCCGAAACCAGGGGACTGGCAGCCAAGGTCTCGATAACCGGGTTGAAAAGGATTAGGGCAGTTGCAGAAGAAGACGGTGCGGTGCGGGACTACCGCCCGGAAATTGGCGCCCGGCCGCTATTTATGCAGGGCAGGCGGGGCCTTACAGCCGCGGAAAAAGGATCAGCCCTGCACCTGGTGATGCAGAATATTGGCTTAAAGGGGTCATTAACCCTTGAATATATACGGAAGGAAATTGCCGGCATGGTGCTGCGGGAGATCCTTACGGAAGAACAGGCAGCAACGGTTCCCGCGCCTAAAATAGCCGCTTTTTTTGCTGGATCGCTGGGCAAGAGAGTCCTGGGCGGCCGCCGGGTGCTGCGGGAACTGCCCTTTACCCTGGCCCTGCCCGCTGCAGAGGTATACCCGGCCCTGCCGGGTCGCAGCGATGAAAAGGTAATTGTCCAGGGTGTGGTGGATTGTCTGGTTGACGAAGGCGACGGCTACCTGCTAATCGACTACAAGACGGACGCACTGGCCGCTAAAGACGCGGCTACCGCGCTTGACCGCTACCAGAGCCAGTTGGCCCTTTACGCCCAAGCCGTGGAAGACATCCTGTCCCGCCCCGTCAAAGAAAAAATAATCTACCTCTTCTCTCTGGACCGCGCCATAACGGTGCCACGGGAAAACTTGAGGATCACTGAAAAAGGCCTGTTTTTTTGATTCTCCATGTCTGTAAACCCGTCTTTTTGCCGGTTTGTTCCGCTTACCGGCATTATTCCGGTTTCATTCTTTGGTTCCCATAAGCAGTCCCTCATTATTCACATGTCAGAAGAGAAACCTTTATGCTGCGGCAATATGCTATGGCTGGTGTCGAAAGCGTGCCCGGAGGACCAACCTCCCCGCACGTTTTTTTTACATAAATGTTAAGCGTAAATATCTCATTGAATAACAATAAAAATATGTTGTGTTTCAATAAAATATTGATTATACTAAAGATATCATTGAGGGTGTGTTCCGCCCGGATCAGAAAGGAAGAGACCTATGTGGAATGGAGAAAAATCCATCATTTTAAGTAAGCTGTGCGTTCTGCTTTTTATGGGCTTGCTTTTGGCCGCGGTGGTGGCGGCGCCCTGGCTGACCCACTGGTTTGTAAGGTTTTCCCGGGCCGGGGTTGAGCAAGATGCGCTATATTTAATGGCGACCATCTATGCCGGCTCTATTCCAGCCGCTTATTTGCTCTATAGTTTATTGAAACTGCTGCGCCGGATCGGGACCGGCCAAGTATTTACCGCAAAAAACGTGGAATTATTGAGGCGGATCTCCTGGAGTTGTTTTGCGGGGGCGGGAATAGCTCTAGTTTCCTTGTTTTACTACTATCCGTGGTTTTTTGTGGCGGTGGCCGCGGCCTTTATGGGCTTGATCGTGCGAGTGGTAAAGAATGTGGTGGCCCAGGCGGTGGATCTGAAGAACGAAGCCGATTATACAGTATAGGGGAGGGGAGCGGGATCATGCCAATTGTTGTTAATTTGGATGTAATGATGGCTAAACGAAAAATATCTTCCGGCGAACTGGCTGAAAAAATAGGCATCAGCCCAACCAATCTCTCCATCCTTAAAACCGGCAAGGCTAAAGCGGTTCGTTTCTCCACCATGGAGGCGATCTGCAAAGCGCTGGATTGTCAGCCCGGGGATATACTTGAATATCAACCGGAACAAGACTGAGGGGGTTTGTTAATGGATTGGCTTTCGGTGAATAAAAATGAGGCGGCTTTGGGATCCGGTTCTCTGGTTTTGGGCGGGCCCGGGGAAGACGGGTCTACTCTATAGCTTTGGGTTTATTCTTATCTTTTATTGTGGCGGCTATGGTTTTACCCCTGTTGATGGAAGCGGACAGCGGCGGTTTTGCTAAACTGATCAGCGGGATATTAGATGGATTTCGAGGAATAGGCGCCGAATTTTGGGAAACATTCTGGCAGCTCATTCTGGCGGTTCCTATTGCAGCCTATATCTTCGGCCTGGTTGCCGGCAGTGTTCATAAAAGAGGCGTTGATTTGTTTGAAAAGGACAGTACATCTCAGAAGATCTCAGGCTTGCGGATACTTCCCATGACCACGGTTTACATATTATTGGGCTTGTTATGCGCACTTTATATGATTTTTATCGGGAGCCAGGCGCCTTATTTTTTTTCTGCTTTTATCGGCCAACGGCCGGAGGGGTGGCAAATTTACTCGGAATATGCCCGCAGCGGATTTTTTGAGCTGTGCCGGATCGCAGTAATAAACCTGTTTGTATTGACGGCGGCCAACATCATGAGCCGTCAGCATAGCAGGGATTGCGTGCTCCTGAAGATGCTCAATGGGTTGCTGGCCATTCTCACACTGGTGCTGATCGCTACAGCTTTCAGCAAAATGGCCTTGTATATCGGGGCGTATGGTTTATCTATGCGCCGGCTGCTGCCCTGTGTTTTTATGACCTTTTTGGCCGTCATATGCGGGGGAGTGATAGCCCTGCAAAAATGGCCGTTTTCCATTACCCGCCTGGCAGTTGGGGCAGGGGTGGCCATGTTCTGCACGCTGTGTTTAATAAATCCCGACAGCCTGGTGGCCGGATATAATGCGGACCGTTATCTGTCTGGGACACTGGACAATTTTGATGTGGAGATATTATACCGGTCCGGTCCGGCAGGTGTCGGTTCGGCCTTGAGGGTATGTGAACAGACCGGTGATCCGGACCTGCAATTTAAGCTGAAGGAATATCTGCAGGCCCAGCGGCAGCAGGCTGGCGATGTTGCCGGAAGGCCGGGTGACAGTTTGGAAAGAGCCCTTGCCCGGCACAGCATTACCGAATAAGAACATGCCACGGGGATAGTTCTCGTGGCACGTTTTTTGGTGTCGGCGGATGGGGTTGTTGACCCCTTAAATCAAATCCAAAACTCCCAGGCACAAAAATATTCATCCGGGTGTTCATCGGGCGGGCAGGCGATACACCTGGTCTTTATCCGCGGATCGATCCCTTCGGCAAAAACGGAATATTCCACGATTCCCACACTTTTGCAGGGGAAGTCGGCCAAACCTTTTCTTTTCCGCGCCGACTGCACACGGCAGTCGTTCATTCTAAAAATTATTTTATTTTGGTCTACATCTATGATCTCCTGCTTGTTCACAAAGGCGTAAAGCCGCATGCCAAGCGCTGTTTTCAGCGCTGGAATGCCCCCGTTGTCAGGCAACTGCAGCAGCTTTTTAATTCGCTGCGCCTCAACCTGTGAAAATTTCTCCCAGGCCGCCGCGTCTATTTTGATGGCGGACTCCATGCCCAATTCATTTTCCGCAGCTTGAAACCACAACCCGTCATGGGCCAGCCACCTTTTGGCCATATCCTCCAGCAAGGTTATTAAGAATTCACGGTTTTTATCAGACAGCAGCGGGTATTCCATAAGGCCTTCCCCCCAGTTTATTTATCAGTAAAATTATATGGTTGCTAGGTCGTAAGTTATCAACGACCCCGTTATACCAACACTACCCCTGAGACAACGCAAAAGTTGTCGACAACCCCGTCCCCTTGACAACTT
>CAYMJG010000032.1:16968-26568 GCA_964390855.1 uncultured Eubacteriales bacterium
GACAACCCCGTCCCCTTGACAACTTCACGCCTGCCTCCACGGCGCCGTGGGCGATCGCCTCGTTTCCCATTAATAATTTTACGACCAAATCTAAACCCCCAGTTGAGCCTGATTTTCACAGAACGAACACGTAACGCAGCGGGCCGTTAGGATATAAACAAACCCGGCACAGTTTCCAATGGCATTTCACGAAATAAAAAAACCAGGCAGGGCCTGGTTTATGGGCAAAAACAAAAAACGCTCGGCTTATCTTTCCCAGTCTCCGCTCTGCTAAGCTCACCTCACAGTATTAAATTTTCTGTCCGATACTCCGCTCACGCTAGAAGGTTACCCTCCTGTTGGACTATATTTTATCACAGCAGGCTCCGGTATGTCAGTAATAGTTGTCTGATTAATCCTGTAAATATTATTTTCTAGGCGGTGTTGCGGCCGGTTCAATTATTGTCAGCAAGCATTTATCCGCGTCGATTTCCGCCTGCACTCCCAGGGGCAGGGTGGCCTTATGCGTCCCATGCCCCGCACAAAGGCCGAGGAAACATGGTATATCCAGGCGGGCGACGGCAGCCGCGAGGACCTCCGGCAGGGTGAAGGAGTTGTCTTGATCATCGGCTTCGCAGTTTACAAACTGACCGAAAACCACCCCGGCAGCCCGATCAAACTTACCTGCCAGATGCAACTGCTGCAGCATACGGTCAATCCGGTAGGGCTGTTCGCCCACATCCTCCAGGAACAGAATGGCGCCCCGCGTGTCTATTTCAAAGGGAGTACCGATGGTAGCGGCAACCATGGCCAGATTGCCCCCAAGCAGGCGCCCGCGGGAGCGCCCTGGAACAAGCATGGTTGTTTTTACACCGGGCTCGCCGGGTATCGGGCCCAGCGGGCGCGGGTCAGTTATTGCGCGGTAAAAATGCTGCAAGGTAAAATCGCTGGGTTTGTTCCCCAAATCCGGTGTGAGCATGGGACCGGAAAAAGTCACCAGACCGGCCTTTTTCCACAGGGCCAGCTGCAACGCGGTTATATCGCTGTAGCCCACAAATACTTTCGGGTTGCGGCGCACAGTCTGGTAATTTATGCCGGACAGCAGCTTCATGCTGCCATAGCCGCCACGCAGGCAGACTATACCGCCTATAGCCGGGTTAAGAAACATTTTATGAAGATCATCCAGGCGTTCATTTACTGTTCCAGCCAGGTATTTATCGTAACTTAGAATATTAGGGCTCAAGGAAACCCGTAAACCGAGCTGCTCTTCAATTATCTTAATTCCTTCGGCCAGACGGTCCAAATTATAGGCCGGGCTCGCCGGTGCAATTATGCCCAGGGTTGCCCCCGGTCTAAGGGCGGCAGGTTTTCTAATCAAAATATGTCCCCTCAATTTGAGAATTCTCCAGTTATATATTATGAATGCCGCCGGCATTTCAGTATTGCGATAAAAGAATTGAATAACTGGTGAGATTTTGTCGCTTGAAAAAATACTAATATTTTTTTGTTATAATATAAATAATGCTTGTAAGGCTAGGGAGGGAAAAGGATGGCAAAGGTACGCGCACGTCTGATCATCAGCGGCCGGGTGCAGGGCGTGTTTTACCGGGCGGATACATGTGAGCAGGCCAGGGCCCTCGGCCTCGGCGGTTGGGTTAGAAACAAACCTGATCGCACTGTGGAAGTTGTTGTTGAAGGCAGCCGCGGGAATGTTGAAGAGCTAATCGTCCGCTGCCGGCAGGGGCCCCCCATGGCAGAGGTCATGGGGGTTGCTGTAGCCTGGGAAGATTATACGGGCGAATATCAGGAATTTAAAATTATATAATGGAGATATCATGCTGAATATTAATAAAATTGTTGTGCCAACACCATATTCAGTGGGCCCTGTCAATGCTTATCTAATCAAAAATGAGCCCCTGACCCTGATAGATCCCGGGCCGCAGACGGGGGATGGATTAAAAAGCCTGCAGGATGGACTGTCTTCTCTGGGTGTTGCGGTAAAAGATATCAAAAGGGTTGTGCTCACGCACAACCACTCGGATCACAGCGGCCTGGCGGCCTGGTTGGGGGAACAGGCACAAGCAAGGGTTTATATACATAAACTGGAAATGAGAAAGCTCGCTCCCGAATACAGTTATTACCGGGAAAGGCTGCCCTTCTTTGCCGAGGGCGGTCTGCCCGACAGCGAACTAAAGGATATTCTGGACGATACCGACCCTGTTGTCAAACCGGTGTTGCCCCAACCGCTCATTGAGGCGGTGGCGGGTGGCGAGGAACTGCTTTTTGATGGGGGTTCGCTGCAGGTATTGCACCTGCCGGGGCATACCAGCGGCCATATCTGCCTTTATAATCCAGTGGGGAAGGAATTGCTGGCCGGTGACTTTATGCTCAAGCATATTACACCTAATCCGGTTATGGAGGTTGATTACCCCGACTTCAGCAGGCGGTACCCGGCCTTAAGAGGATACCTGGCCAGTCTTAAAAAGATAATGGAAATAGACGTGAGGATAAACCTGCCAGGTCATGGTAAAAATATAGATGACAACAGGGCCCTGGCGGAAGACTCGATTAGACACCATGGGCGGCGTCTGGATACACTGCAGGGCATGCTGGAGGAAAAAAGCATGAACGCCTACCAGCTGATGCGCCGGTTTTACCCGAGAATCAGAGGGTTTCAAATATTCCTTGGTATTTCCGAAATTTTTGCCCATCTGGACTACCTATTGGAGACGGGCAGGGTAACCCGGGTGGAACATAAAGGTGTGGCGGTCTACAAAAAGGCGCACCCGGCGGGCTGAAGCCCGCCTTGCAGCCGGCAAATGATAAAAAACCATGACGTTGGGGGCCTGCCCGGGAACCGGGGAACGTTTCCGTACGTCCTATGTATAGGAGTAGTAAATTGAAACTGCGATTGACTTCCGCAATATTAGCGGGCCGTTCAGCGGCCAAATTGAGCAGGGCCTGCGGTTACGAAGGTTCTTCCTTCCCGGGCATGCTTGCCCGGGTAGTATACCCCCCGGCCCTAAAAGAGCTTGCGGCCCAGGTGCGCCGGGACATTATTGTGGTCAGCGGCACAAACGGCAAAACCACAACCGCCAACATGATTACCGGGGTGCTGCTGGAGGCCGGTTATAAGGTTATTTCCAACCGGGAGGGGGCCAATATGATCAGTGGAATTACCACCAGTTTTATCATGAATTCCTTCACCTGCGGAAAGATTGACTGTGACTATGCCGTCATTGAAGCGGATGAGGCCTCCATTCCCGACGTGCTGGATAATTTATCCCCCCGGGTGGTGGTGCTCACAAATTTTTTCCGGGATCAGCTGGATAGATACTGGGAGCTGGAAAAGGTTGTCGGCGTCATCAGGGACTCCCTGCTCGGGCAGCGTCAGGCCACCTTGGTACTAAACGCCGACGACCCGCTAGTCGCCCAGTTTAAAGGCTCGACCGGCCTGCGGTCATACTTTTTTGGCCTTGCCGGCGGTGAAAATGCAAACAAAGAGAGCGGGCAAACCAGGGAGGCTAAATTGTGTCCCTTTTGCAGCTCTGCGCTCACCTATGATTATTTCCACTACGGCCAGCTTGGCGCGTACAGCTGCCCGGAATGCGGCTTTAAAAGACCCGGCGCCCAGGTTGAGGCTGTGGCAGCGGGAGTAGCCGGCGGCTTGGGTAGTTTCAGGCTCAACTATCAAGGGGCTGCAGTCCCGTGGGGCAACCTGGAAATAAGGACGCAGGGTTTGCACAACCTGTATAACGCCCTGGGGGCCTTTTCCGTGGGCATGTTGCTAGGTATCGACCCGCGGACCATCCTGAGCAGCCTGAAAAAATATCGCCCGGCCATCGGCAGGATGGAAAAATTCAAATACGGCAACAAACAGGCTTATCTTAACCTTGTTAAAAACCCGGCTGGTTTCAATCAGGGTCTGAGGACACTATGTGAAGCAAGGGGGATTAAGGATGTGTTTATCGCCCTCAACGACAATTTTGCGGACAGCCGGGACATATCCTGGATCTGGGATGTGGATTTTGAAATGCTGGGCATGGACCATAGACACTTAAGGCGTTTTCTGTGTTCCGGACTGCGTGGCGCTGAGATGGCCTTGCGTTTGAAATATGCCGGCGTACCCGTGGAGAAAATAGCGGTGTACAAGGACATGCGCGTGGCCGTTAAGGCGGCGCTTAGCGGCAGGACCGGCGCAACCTACATTTTTTCCACCTATACGGCCTTGCGGCCATTACACAAGATTGTGAAAACCCTGGTTGAAGAGGGGGATGCGAATGATCAGGGCATGTCATCTGTATCCTGACCTGCTGAACCTTTATGGCGACCGGGGGAACATCACGGCTTTCCAAAAACGCTGCCAGTGGCGTAACATCCCCGTGCGGATCATCAATAAAAGCCTGGGTGACACCATGGATTTCAGCAATTACGATTTTGTTTTTCTAGGCGGCGGTTCCGACCGGGAGCAAAGCCTAATTAGCGCCGACCTGGCGAAGCGCCGGGATCAGCTGCAGAAGGCGG
Organism: uncultured Eubacteriales bacterium; assembly: GCA_964390855.1. GTDB lineage: Bacteria > Bacillota > Desulfotomaculia > Desulfotomaculales > Pelotomaculaceae > Syntrophopropionicum. Next base: position 21,472 of record CAYMJG010000032.1, read on the forward strand.
TGGAAAACGGCCTTGTAGTCCTGGCCATCTGCGGGGGTTATCAACTGCTCGGCCGCTATTATGCGACGGGTGACGGCAGGCATATACCGGGCCTGGCCATCATGGACTTTTATACCAGGGCGGGAAGAGCAAGGCTGGTGGGAAACACTGTAATAGAAACGAAACAGGGTGGGGCCCCTGTGAAGATCGTCGGCTTTGAAAATCACTCCGGGCAAACCTTTCTGGGAGCCGTCAAGCCTCTGGGAAAAGTGTTGTACGGTAAAGGGAACAACGGCAGGGATGGACTGGAAGGCGCCAGGTACAGAAATGTTTTTTGCTCTTATTTACATGGCCCGCTGCTGCCGAAGAACGCCGGACTTACAGATAAACTAATCAAGCTGTCCCTGCGAAGGCGCGGCATGGATTTTGACTTAAAGCCTCTTGATGATGCCTTCGAGGAGCACGCCCGCAGGTCTTTATTGGGCCGGCTGGGCTTAAAGGCAAATTAACTTAAGCTAAATGAAGGTTAATTGTTGTTTTTGTTGAACAATATAAATATTTCTGGTACAAAGGAGGTATTCCATTATGTTCCGGTACCTAAGAAAGGGTGTCCTGTTGGCGGCATTCATAGTGCTTCTGCTGGTTACATTCGCCCTGGCTGGCTGCAATACGTTGGAAGAGAAAGAAAACCCCGGCGCTGCATCAGGCCTCAGCCAGGATACCGGGGAGCCCGCACAGAAGCTAAACCTGGTGTTATACTACATTAAAACCACTGAAAACGACGCCTACCTGGTCAGGGAAATACACCAGACGCCCCCGGCGGCAGATCCGCACAGGGCCGCCCTTGAGGAGTTAATCAATGTCGCCCCGGTAGTGCCGGGAGCAGCCCGGGTGCTGCCTTTAGCGACTAAGGTAAACAGCATTAATATCAAGGATGGCCTGGCTACCATCGATTTTTCAAAGGAGGTCCTGAATGCTAATGTTGGGGCTGAAGGGGAAGCCCTGGGCATTAAAAGTATCGTCAACACCCTGACGGAGTTTCCCGAGGTGGAGAAGGTATCCTTCACTGTGGAAGGTAAAACTGACAATGCCATGGATTGGTGGGGGCATGTCGGCCTGTACCAACAGCCTTTCAGCAGAGATCTCTCGAATGTTAACGAACCAGCTATCTGGGTAAACAACCCGCAGCCGGGGCAAAAGGTGAGTTCACCGCTGGTGGTCACCGGCAGCGCCAGGGTATTTGAGGCCACTGTAAATATCAGGTTGGTCGATGATGCCGGAAAGGTTGTTGTGGAAGGTCTGGCCACAGCTTCGGAAGGCGCCCCGGGACGGGGTGAGTTTAAGCATGCGCTGGACTTCAAAGCCGCAGCCTCCGGGCAAGGTGAGCTGGAGGTCTTCTGGATCAGCCCCAAGGACGGGAAAGAACTGGACAAGGTGGCGATTCCGGTAAAATGGTAAACATCAAAACCGTAGGTGCGGCTTCAGCCGCACCCTTTTTGTCGGGCTAAAGCCCGGCCTGCATCGACATCCTACCTTTTATCTCCGGCCCCTGACTTCCATCCCTAAAATAACACCCGGGGTACTTATCAAAATATGGCAACATCTTCTACCCCGATCTATATTATGTATGGTAGCTTTCATTCTATGTGCTGAGGACGCATGTCGCCGGCCACGGGCTTTACCACCGGGCGGTTATTCTTCTTTTTCCATTTTTGCATATAATGTAATATTAATCTTACTGCCTATTGCCCGCCTGGGTGTAAACTAAATGGCTTAGAACTAAACGGGAAGGAGTGATACCATGGATTTCCTGAAATTGATAGAAGAATACCGCTCGTTGGAAAAACAACTTGCCTGGGAGGGAACCTTCAGGGATTACCTTGATATCATCAAGGATAGATCGCATGTGTGCCAACTTGCCCACTCCAGAATTTATAATATGATCAGGTGCGCAGGGACGGAGGAGAAAGATGATCTAAAAAGTTACAAATTTTTCTCTTCCGAACTGTTCGGCCTGGAAAAAACATTGGAAAAACTGGTCGAGGAATATTTTCACCCCGCTGCCCGCCGGTTGGACGTACGCAAACGGATTCTGCTGCTGATGGGGCCGGTCAGCGGCGGCAAGTCAACCCTGGTGGCCATGCTCAAGCGTGGTTTGGAAAAATACAGCCGCACCAATGAAGGAGCGCTCTACGGTATTAAAGGATGCCCGATGCACGAAGAACCTCTGCATCTAATACCCAGGGAGCTGAGGGAAGATTTTCAAAGGCTTTATAATGTATACATTGAAGGGGAACTATGCCCCTCCTGCCGGATGATGCTCGACGTGGGATACGGGGGTAATATTGAAAGGGTGCCGGTGGAAAGGGTGTTTTTGTCTGAGGACAACCGCTCCGGTATCGGTACCTTTACTCCTTCCGACCCAAAGTCCCAGGACATCGCCGATCTTACCGGCAGCATGGATTTTTCCACTATTACAGAATATGGTTCGGAATCGGACCCCCGCGCCTACCGCTTTGACGGCGAACTGAATATCGCCAACCGGGGCATGATGGAGTTCCAAGAAATGCTTAAGTGTGACGAGAAGTTCCTTTGGAACCTGCTCAGCCTGTCACAGGAAGGCAATTTCAAAGCCGGCCGCTTCGCCCTGATTTACGCGGACGAAATGATCGTCGCCCACACCAACGAAAACGAGTATAAAAGTTTCATCAGCAATAAGAAAAACGAGGCCCTGCAATCCAGGATCATCGTCATTAGAATACCGTACAACCTGAAAGTGACGGATGAGGTTAAGATTTATGAAAAACTAATCAAGCAGAGCGACCTGCGCAATATCCATATCGCGCCGCACGCCATGCGGGTGGCCAGTATCTTTTCGGTTTTATCCAGGCTCAAAGAATCCAAGAAGCAGGGCATGGATCTGGTTAAAAAAATGAAGCTGTACGACGGCGAGGACGTGGAAGGGTTCAAGCAGAAGGACCTGCATGAACTGCAGAACGAAGCGGTTGACGAGGGGATGAGCGGCGTCGACCCCCGCTACGTGATCAACCGCCTGTCGTCGGCCCTGATCCGCACCTCCACCCAATGCATTAACCCCCTGGATGTCCTGCGCGCCCTGAAGGAAGGGCTGGATCAGCACCCTTCCATCACCAAGGAAGAACGGGATAACCTGTTAAACTTCATTTCCATAGCGCGTAAAGAATATGACGAAATGGCTAAAAAAGAGGTACAAAAGGCGTTTGTTTACTCTTATGAAAAATCAGCCCGGGTACTGTTCGAAAACTATCTGGATAATGTGGAGGCCTTCTGCAACAGCGTCAGGCTAAAAGACCCGATTACCGACGAGGAGCTGGAGCCGGATGAAAAGCTGATGAGTTCCATAGAGGAACAGATCGGCATCTCTGAAAGCGCCAAAAAGGCCTTTCGGGAGGAAATCCTGATCAGGCTTTCCAGCTATGCCCGCAAAAACAAGCGTTTTGACTACAACTCGCATGAGCGGCTGCGGGAGGCTGTAGAGAAAAAATTATTCGCCGATTTGAAGGACGTGGTTAAAATCACTACCTCCACCAAGACCCCTGACGCCGAACAACTAAAGCGGATCAACCAGGTTAGCGCCCGCCTGATCTCGGACCATGGCTACTGCCCCATTTGCGCCAATGAGTTGCTCCGGTACATCGGCAGCTTGCTTAACCGTTAGGGGGTCATGCAGTGATGGGGCTGAATCTGATTATCACCCGGGAGGACTGGTCGCTGCACCGCAAAGGTGAAATAGACCGGCAGCGCCACAGGGAGAAGGTACGCCAGGCTATTAAAAAAAACCTGGCGGATATCGTCAGCGAGGAAAGCATCATTATGCACGATGGGCGCAAGATAGTTAAGGTGCCAATCCGTTCGCTGCACGAATACCATTTCCGCTTTGACTACAATAAGCAGAAGCATGCCGGGCAGGGCGACGGCGGCAGCCGGCCCGGGGATATAGTATTCTCCGAGCCCAGGCCGGGTCATGGCCAGGGCAAAGGAGCCGGCAATGAGCCCGGTGTGGATTACTACGAGGCTGACATCACAGTTGACGAACTGGCGGAAATGATCTTCGAGGATCTGGGCCTGCCCAATCTGGAACAGAAAAAGAAGCAGGAGATGGCTTCGGACGCCTTTGAATTTAAGGATATCCGCAAGAAAGGCATTTCCAGCAATATTGACCGCAAGCGGACAATCATGGAGGCGATCAAGCGTCAGGCGATGACAGGGGGGGGGACCCTGGCGATCACGCCCGAGGACCTGCGCTTCAAGACCTGGGAGGTTACCTATAGGTACGAGTCCAACGCTGTGGTCCTGGCCATGATGGATACCTCCGGCTCAATGGGGCCTTTTGAAAAATATATTGCCCGCAGTTTTTTCTTCTGGATGACCCGCTTTCTGCGCACCAGGTACAATAATGTCCATATTGTGTTCCTGGCCCATCACACGGAGGCCAAAGAGACCACCGAGGAAGAATTCTTTACCAAGGGGGCCGGCGGCGGCACCCGCTGCTCCGCCGTCTACCAACTGGCCCTGGATGTAATTGAAAAAAGATACAACCCCCTGGACTATAATATCTATGCCTTTCATTTCTCCGACGGCGACAACCTTTCCTCAGACAACGCGAACTGTATCAGGCTGATCAAGGAGCTGTTGCAGGTATGCAACATGGTCGGATACGGGGAGATTGAAGGGCCCTATTATTACACCTCCACCCTGCGCAGTGCCTTCAGAAAGATTCAGAACGACAAATTCACCTGCGTCACCGTCAAAGACAAAGGCGGCGTATATCCGGCGCTGAAAAAATTTTTCAATCTGGCGCCTAAATAACCCACTGTACGCGAAGCACCCCGGACGCGGGTGGCAAGGCGCCGGCTCGACCTTTGCAAGGCGGGCCCCCGTCCCGCATCGTCAGTTGCGGGCATCCCGGTTGTAGAGCGGGCCTTTAGCCCGCCGTTTTATTTTAAACCTTCCATGGTAGGCGCTTTATGGTACAATTACATGATAACAAGGGGGCGCCCATGGACGAAAACAATCGGATTGAACAGTTTTGTGCAGCAGCTGACAACGAAAAAATATTGCGCCTGATTACTGACAGCA
>CAYMJG010000033.1:0-21062 GCA_964390855.1 uncultured Eubacteriales bacterium
GGGCGTAAAAGCCCGCCTGCGGCGGCACGATGGCGGTTTCTGTTGTCGGCGCCCTCGCCAACGGGGCGCTGCGGAACGGGGACATACCTCTGTTTGTTTGAGGTGCTTTTGTTTGCAAATGACAGAGGAATGGGGACACACCTCTCTTTTGGGTATTCCTTTGAGGTCGGAGGAATGTCCCCGATTGTCATGGGTCGAGATATGTCCCCGTGCCTGTTATTTAAATGCTGACGTTTTTGACGCCCAGGACGCCGTCGATTTTAGCGATTTCAGCAAGAGTTTGATCCGGCACAGGCCCATCGACGCTGAGCAACATCACGGCTTTACCGCCGACCACCTTGCGCCCGACCTGCATCGATGAGATGTTCACGTCATGGACCCCGATCAGATTGCCCACCGGCCCGATGATTCTCGGTTTGTCTATGTGCGGGATGTAGAGAATATGTCCTTCGGGAACCGCATCAACATGGTAGCCGTTAATAGAAACTATACGGGGGTCGTGTCCCCTGAAAACAGTGCCTTCCACCCCGATCTCATCGCTGTCTGAAACTGCCTGCACGGATATCAGGTTGGCGTAATCCCCCTCTTTTTCGGCCTGTTTTTGGACGACGGTAATACCCCTGTTTCTGGCCAAAAAGGGCGCGTTTACGTAATTGACCATCTCCTGCAGGACGGTGTCAAGAAACCCTTTTAACAGCGCTGTGGTTATCGGCCCTACCTCCTGGTTGGCCAGGTCGCCGCTATAAGTGATCTCAATCCTGTTAACCCGGCCGCTAATCAGCTGTGATGTGAAACGGCCCATTTTTTCGGCCAGCGAAAGATACGGTTTTACTACAGCCATCACTTTCGGGCTGAGGGAGGGAATATTAACGGTATTCTTAACCAGATCCCCCCGCAGCGCGGAGACGACCTCCTCGGCGACATCAGCCGCCACACAAAGCTGTGCTTCCTGTGTGGATGCGCCCAGGTGGGGTGTGGCAATAAAATTGTTTAATTCAAAAAGAGGACTTTCAGTGTTTGGTTCCTTTTCAAAAACATCCAGCGCCGCACCGGCAACCTTGCCCGCCTTCATGGCTTCATACAAGGCCTCCTCATCCACCACGCCGCCTCTCGCACAGTTGATGATCCGCACACCCGGCTTCATCATATCGAAGGCCTCCCTGCCCAGGATATGTTTGGACTCTTTGGTCATGGGCAGGTGCACTGTAATAAAGTCCGCAGTTTTAAATATCTCCTCCAGGGAAAGGAGTTTGACGCCCTGAATCTCCGCCTTTTCCTCGGTGATATAGGGGTCGTAGGCCACAACCCGCATCTCCATGCCTTGCGCCCTCTTAGCCACGGCTGAGCCGATCCGCCCCAGGCCGATTACGCCAAGAACCTTATCTCTCAGTTCAACACCTTTGTACGCTTTTTTGTCCCATTTCCCAGCGTGCAGGCTGGCGTTGGCCTGAGGGATGTTGCGGGCCAGGGACTGCATCATGGCCATGGTCAGTTCCGCCGCCGCTATTGTATTGCCGCCCGGCGCGTTGACCACCAGGATCCCCTTGGCGGTGGCGGCGGCTACGTCTATATTATCGACGCCCACTCCGGCGCGTCCCACCACTTTCATTTTTGCCGCGCGTTCCAGCACCCTGGCGGTTACTTTGGTGGCGCTGCGCACGATCATCCCCTCATAGTCACCGATCACTTCCAGCAGTTCTTCTTCCGTCATCTTACTTCTTGTGTCAACCTCTATGTCAGTTTCACGCCGCAGAGCCTGCAGGCCCTCTTCCTCAACATTGTCCAGTACAAGTACCTTCATCGATGATTACCTCCCCAAAAATACTTCCTGGGCCGCCTTTACGCCGGCCCCCAGTTCAACGGGATAGCCGGCCTGCGCCAGGCCCATTTCCAGAGCGCTTACCGCAATCATGACATCCATTTTATCGCAAAAGCCCATGTGGGCGATCCGGAAGGCTTTGCCCTTAATTGGGCCCTGCCCGCCGGCAAAAGTAACGCCGTAATTCTTTTTGATTATTTTACGCAGTTCGTCGGCGCCGATGCCCTCAGGGCCCCAAACGGCGGTTAGCACATTTGAAGCGCAGTGGTCCTCCGCCAGAAGTTTTAACCCGAGCGCCTTAACAGCGGCCCGGGTGGCCCCGGCTAAAACGGCGTGGCGTCCGTACACGTTGTTCATTCCTTCTTCCAGCATCATGTCCAGTGCGGCGTTAAGCCCGTAGAACAGTGATACGGCAGGTGTATAAGCCGTGTTCCACTTGTCGTAAACCTTTTTGAAGGCCGGCAGGCTGAAATAAAAACGGGGAGATTGATTCTTTTTTGAAACCTCCCAGGCCTTGTCGCTGACACTAACTATGGCCAGGCCGGGCGGCAGCATAAAGGCCTTCTGGGAAGCCGTGCAAAGCATGTCGACGCCCCACTCGTCCACTTTTATTTCAATGCCGCCCACGCCGCTGACGCCGTCGACCAGCAGCAGCGCGGAAGTTTTGGCCACCAAGGCGCCGATACCCTCAATGTCGTTGCGCACACCGGTTGACGTTTCATTCTGGGTGGCCAGGACAATTTTGGCGTCGGGGTGTTCAGCCAGTTTTTCCTTAACCACATTCAGATCCACATCGTTGCCGTAACCGAAGTTAACTTCAATTACGTTGCCGCCATAAGCCCCGGCAATTTTTGAAAAACGTTCTCCGAAGTTGCCGGTAATCAGGGCCAGGACCTTGTCTCCGGGACTCACCGTATTGGCTACGGCCATTTCCAGAGCACCTGTTCCGGTATTGGTAATCACGAAAACATCATTTTTGGTCTGAAAGACTTTTTGTATCTTTTTAACAATCTGCTCATGCATCCGGGCGAAATCTTCCGTCCGGTGGCCGATGATCGGCATCGATATGGCCGCTGTCACCCTCGGAGGCACAACAGTCGGCCCTGGAACCATTAAATATTGTTTGTCCTGCACTTTTTTATATCCCCTTTCACTGGAATAAAAATCGACCTTAAATTATTTAAACCCCCCGTCTCTGTATAATTTTACAGGGACGAGAGGTTTTTCTCCCGCGGTGCCACCCTAATTGACCGGAGATGATCCGGTCCTCTCGAGTATCTGATAACGGGGACCGCCCGTGCCCGCCTACTGCTGCTTTCAGCGGGCCCCCTCGGGGGAGCCTTTTCATCCTGACGAAATTGCCGGTTTACAGCCGCCACCGGCTCTCTGCAAATTTCAGCGGACTACTCTACCCCTTCACCGGGTTGGTATGTCAAATTAAGTATGTTTAAAATACTACTACACCCGACAATGTTTTGCAATAGCCTAATTTAATTACGCGCTTTTCTAAATTTTTAAAACAATTCTTTAAAATCCTGTTGGCCCGGTTTGAACTCCCTCTGGCCCCATATTAAACAAATGGACAGGATTAACGGGGTTATTTGGATTTATAGGATTTATAAAACCCTAAACAGATTAAACAATTTGACGGGATTAACTGGATTTAACCGGATTTACCGGATTTGAAAAATGATAAGGCATGTGGCTGTTGAGCCTGAACCCTGGGTCTAAAAATATATTCTTATAAATATTTAAAAAAATCCTGTAAATCCTGTCTATTTGTTTTATTTTTCTCCGACTCCCAACCTCCCACTTCCGGCCTCTGTTCTACCAGCCCCGGTCCTGCATCCTATGCTCGGGGGCAATAGTTTGTATTTCCAGGCCGGGCATGGCTTCGCCCAGATCCTTGGAGATTTCCGCAAGGATTTGCGGGTCGTTATAGTGGGTAGTGGCTTCCACGATAGCTTTTGCCCTGGCGGCGGGGTTTTTTGATTTGAATATACCGGAACCAACAAAAATACCGTCGCAGCCCAGGTTCATCATTAAAGCCGCGTCGGCCGGGGTGGCTATGCCTCCGGCGGCAAAGTTCACCACGGGCAGACGCCCGGTTTCCGCCACCTCCAATAAAAGATGATAAGGAGCGCCCATTTCTTTTGCCGCGGACATCAATTCTTCCCCCGGCATGTTTTGTACGCGCCTGATTTCTCCCATCACCATTCTCATATGTCTTACAGCCTCAACCACGTTTCCCGTGCCCGGCTCCCCTTTGGTCCTGATCATTGCCGCTCCCTCGCCAATACGCCTGAGCGCTTCTCCCAAATTGCGGGCGCCGCAAACAAACGGTACATTAAAGGAGTTTTTATCTATGTGGAAATTTTCATCCGCCGGCGTAAGCACTTCACTTTCATCAATACAGTCTATACCGAGCGCCTCCAGTATCCGTGCTTCAACAAAGTGGCCGATGCGCGCTTTTGCCATCACTGGAATTGCCACGGACTCCATAATGCGTGTAATTATAGTGGGGTCGGCCATCCTGGCCACACCCCCGGCGGCCCTGATATCCGCAGGAACCCGTTCTAAGGCCATTACGGCGCAAGCCCCCGCCTCCTCTGCTATTTTGGCTTGCTCGGGGGTCGTGACATCCATAATCACACCGCCCTTTAAAGCATCAGCAAAGCCCCTTTTTACGGTCCAGGTTCCCTTTTTCACAACTAATACTGCCCCCAATCAAGTACTTTTAACTATCAAATTATTTTATAATAATTTTTTTGTTTCTGCAACATTGTGTCGAAGCCCCTACTCGTCTGATTGGACGCCTGCCACGGCCACAACGGCATCTCCCTGATCAAGCCTCATCAGGGTAACACCCTGGGTAGCCCGGCCAATTTTAGAAATATCCTCGGCACTGAACCTAATCGCTATCCCCTCAGCGCTGACCATCATAATTTCCTCATCGTTTGTAACCACCTGTACAGCTACAACAGGGCCGTTTCTCTTGTTCACCTTGATGTTAATAACCCCTTTGCCGCCCCTGGTCTGGGCGCGGTACTCGGTGAGCAGGGTCCGTTTGCCAAACCCGTTGGCCGTTACGGTGAGCAAATATGCTTCGGGGCGCACGGTCTCCATACCTATAACCTCGTCCCCGGCCTTTAGGTTGATTCCTTTTACACCGCGCGTATTGCGGCCCATCGGACGCACCTGCTCCTCCGGAAAACGAATTGCCAGCCCCTTTCTGGTAGCCAGCACAATTTGTTCTTCCCCATTGGTCAGTTTCACATCGACGAGCTGGTCCCCCTCATTCAGGAAGATAGCGATAATGCCGTCCCGCCGGGAGCTGTCATATTGATCGAGGGATGTTTTTTTGACCAGGCCGTGCCGGGTGGACATGAACAGGTATTGCTCCGAGTCAAATTCTTTGATTGGGATGACCGCCGTAATTTTCTCGTCACCGCCAATATATAGGAGGTTGACAATTGCCGTACCCCTGGCCTGCCGGCCGGCTTCGGGTATTTCATGGACTTTCAGGCGAAATACCTTGCCTTGGTTGGTAAAAAACAGGAAAAAATGATGCGTTGTGGTGATAAAGAGATGCCGCAGAAAGTCTTCCGTTTTGGTGCCCATGGCTATCACGCCGCGGCCGCCCCGGCGCTGGTTGCGGTAAGTATCCAGGGGCATTCTCTTGATGTACCCCTGGTTGGTTATTGTAATCACGACGTCCTCTTCCGGAATCAGGTCTTCAATATCCATAGCCGCCTCTTCATCCGATATAAAGGTCCGCCGTTCATCGGCATATTTTTTCTTCACAGCTAATAGTTCTTTTTTAATAATTCCCAGGACCTTTTGCTCGTCCGCCAGAATACCGCGCAGGTAGGCGATCCTTTCCAGGAGCTCATTGTATTCCTTTTCAAGTTTTTCCAGCTCCAGGCCGGTTAGTTGCCGCAAGCGCATTTCCACGATCGCTTCCGCCTGTTTTTCCGAGAGCGAAAACCTTTCACGCAAGGTTTTTTTTGCTATATCCGTGGTGCGGGAGGAGCGGATTATTTTAATAACCTCATCCAGGTGGGCAATAGCTATGCGCAGCCCCTCTAAAATGTGGGCGCGTTCCTCAGCCTTCCTCAGTTCAAAGCGGGTACGCCTGACGATAACATCTTTTTGGTGTTCCAGATAGTAAAATAAAACCTGTTTCAGGTTTAACACCTGGGGCTGCCCATCAACCAGGGCCAGCATGATCACCCCGAAGCTATCCTGCAACTGAGTGTGTTTGTATAGCTGGTTGAGGACCACCTGCGGGTTGGCGTCCCGCCGCAGTTCAATCATGATGCTCATGCCGCGGCGATCCGACTCGTCCCGCAGGTCGGTGATCCCGTCGATTTTTTTATCTTTGACCAGTTCGGCTATTTTTTCTATCAGCCTGGCCTTATTCACCTGGTAAGGTATTTCATTAACAAAAATCCGGTTTTTACCGCCGGCGGCTTTTTCGATTGTGGCCTGGGCGCGCACTCTAATAGTTCCCCTGCCGGTGAGATAAGCATTTAAAATGCCTGCCCTTCCCATAATTTTGCCGCCGGTGGGAAAATCGGGTCCCTTAATCACAGTCATTAAATCCTCAACCCCCGCATCAGGGTTGCTGATCAGCATGATTACCCCGTCAATTACCTCGGCCAGGTTATGGGGCGGTATGTTGGTGGCCATGCCCACCGCTATGCCGGCCGAGCCGTTGATCATCAAGTTAGGTATGCGGCAGGGCAGGACGGTTGGTTCTTCGGTTTTTTCATCGTAGTTGGGATTAAAGCCAACTGTTTCTTTTTCAATATCCGCCAGCATTTCTGTGGCGATTTTGGCCATCCGCGCCTCGGTATAACGCATGGCCGCGGCGGAGTCTCCGTCCACGGAGCCAAAGTTGCCGTGGCCGTCCACCAGGGGGTAGCGGGAGGAAAAATCCTGGGCCAGCCTGACCAGGGCGTCATAAACGGCAACATCGCCGTGGGGGTGGTATTTGGCCAGGACCTCACCCACTATGTAAGCAGATTTGCGGTGGGATTTATCCGGCGTCAGGCCTAGGGAATGCATGGCATACAGAATGCGGCGGTGTACCGGCTTGAGGCCGTCACGCACATCGGGCAGCGCTCTGCCCACAATAACGCTCATGGCGTAATCAAGGTAAGAGTGCTTCATTTCTTCATTTATGTCAATTGGTACCACTTTACCGGTTAAAGACGGCAAGTGTTTCACCTCCAGATTAAACTACCAGGGGAATTATACCAAAATAAGGGCGCAAAAGCAATTTGTCCGGGACAGTTAAAGAGCGGGCTATCCAGCCCGCTCCAAATCCACTGATAAAAATATGAGCCTTTTTATTTTTGCCTTTGGCGGCATGGCTGGAACTAAGGGCAATTCCTCCCCGGGCTATCAAGCTATAACCCTAATATTAATCAAAGCCTTTAGGCCGCTGCGGCAGTACCGGGATCTGCTTTCCCCGCCAGGCTTGGTAATACCCGGGGGGTTTCATACAATCAAACCGCCTCACCTCAAATCCAACAATAATTTTTTACCGCTGCATACGTATGAAATATTTTTCTAGCGATTTTCCTGGGGCAGGTTTCAAATTCTGCCTGAACCTGCCCGGTAATGTCCGCGGCCGGCGCCGCTAAAAATTATTATTTTTATTTTCCCAACCATACACCTCCCTCACTTTATGTGATCAATTTCTTAAGGCCCCCTGATTACATGGACACCTTTTTGCATGATTATAGATATGATAATTACTGCCGACCATTTGGCCTGTTCGGCTACCGTACCAACCTTGAATATAACTTTTTCTTTAAAAAACATTTTCAGCTCGTTTAGCGCAAAAGGCGCGGCTGCAATAACATCTTGCAGAAAGTGGGCTGATTTTTCTGTAACGGCGCCGGCTAAAAAGGCCATCACCAGGAACAGCGCCGCTAAAAATAGGGATTTTACTCTTTTTGCTTTTGTTGGTCTGTAAACAGTTACAGTTTTCATTTTGCATCCTCTCCTTGGGTTGCCCATTTAAGGAAAGCTGGTTTAGTTAAATCTGATATCCTATTGTTTTTAACGGCAGGCCATCAGCCCTCCTTATTTACAGATATTGCCACCTGTTTTTGCTTTAAATACTACCATATCAATGCAAACCCGATATGGGCCGATATTTGAAAATCAACCAAACCTATCTGGCATTACCTCCCAATTGCTATTATTTACCAATAAATAGTTTTTTTGCTTAGCACCGGTTTTTGGCGGGATAAACCCCTTCCTTCAAAGAAATTATCTTTTATAAAAAATAAACCACCCTTCTGAAAAACGGGTGGTTTAGCGATCCCTTTTTTTATATCCCTTACACGTCCAGGTTTCGCACCAGACGGGCATTTTCCACAATATAAACCCGCCGCGGCTCCACCCTGTCCCCCATCAGCATGGAAAAGATGGAATCGGCTTCAATAGCGTCTTCCAGGGTAACCTGCAGCACAGTCCTGGTTTGTGGATCCATGGTAGTTTCCCAGAGCTGGTTCGCATTCATTTCACCGAGGCCCTTGTACCTCTGGATGGAGATCCCCCCCTTGCCGATTTCTTTTAAATGCCTGTCCAGTTCGGCGTCGTTATAGACGTATTTTTCGTTTTTTCCCTTCTTTACCCTGTACAACGGCGGCTGGGCGATATAAACATATCCCGCTTCTATCAAAGGTTTCATGTAACGGTAAAAGAAGGTAAGCAACAGCGTGCGGATGTGCGCGCCGTCGATATCCGCGTCGGACATTAGGATCACCTTGTGGTACCTGGCCCTGGAAATATCAAACTCTTCGCTGATACCCGTTCCCAGGGCGGTGATCATCGAACGGATTTCTTCGTTAGCCAGAATTCTGTCCAGGCGGGCTTTCTCCACATTTAAAATTTTTCCGCGCAGGGGCAGTATGGCCTGAAAACCCCTGTCCCTTCCCTGCTTGGCGGAACCGCCGGCAGAGTCGCCTTCCACCAGATACAATTCACACAGCGACGGATCCCTTTCAGAGCAGTCCGCCAGTTTGCCGGGCAAAGTCAGGCTTTCCAGGGCGCTTTTTCTTCTGGTTAGTTCCTTGGCTTTGCGGGCGGCCTCCCTGGCCCGGGAAGAGGTGATCGCCTTTTCCAGAATAATCTTGCCAACCCGCGGATTTTCCTCCAGAAATACACCCAGCCCCTCACCCGTGACCATATCAACAATACCTCTGACCTCACTGTTGCCGAGCTTTGTTTTAGTCTGTCCTTCAAACTGCGGTTCCTGCACCTTGACACTGATCACCGCCGTAAGCCCCTCCCTGATATCCTCCCCCATCAGGTTGCCCGCGCCGTTTTTTAAAATATTATATTTTCTACCATAATCGTTGATTACTCTGGTCAGGGCAGCTTTAAAACCGGCCTCGTGTGTCCCGCCGTCGATAGTATTGATGTTGTTGGCATAAGAAAATATATTATCCATGTTGAAAGAATCGGTATATTGCAAGGCGATTTCTACCAGCACATCGTCTTTCTGCTTCTGAATGAAAATCGGCTTGGGGTGGAGCGGCGTTTTATTTTTGTTCAGGTACTTAACATAATCCTTAATGCCGCCCGCGTGCTCATACTCCAGCTCCTGGCCTGAACGTTTGTCTTTAAGAGTAATTTTCACGCCCGCATTGAGAAATGAAAGCTCTCTTAGACGCAGGGCCAGGGTATCCTGGTTGAAAACGAGTTCTTCAAAAATTTGGCAATCTGGTTTGAAGGTTATTTTTGTCCCGTCGCTTTTGCTTTTTCCGATGACCTGCAATTCGGTAACCGGGATACCCCTGCTAAATTTTTGATAATAAACGCTGCCGTTGCGGCTGACTTCCACCTCAAGCCACTCGGAAAGCGCGTTCACCACTGAAACGCCGACGCCATGCAGACCGCCCGATACCTTATAGCCCCCGCCGCCAAATTTGCCGCCGGCGTGCAGAATGGTCAGCACTACTTCCACAGCCGGCCGTCCTGTTTGAGATTGTATATCAACTGGAATACCGCGGCCATTGTCAGCGACCACAACGGAATTATCTTCGTTGATCACGATCTCAATCTTGTCGCAGTAGCCGGCCATAGCCTCGTCAATACTATTGTCTACCACCTCGTACACCAGGTGGTGCAGACCCCGGGCGCTTGTACTGCCAATATACATGCTCGGCCTGCGCCTTACTGCTTCCAGGCCTTCAAGCACCTGAATCTCTTCAGCGTCATAACGGTTGTTTTCGCTAACTTCAGACAATTTGGGAAACACCCCTTTTTACTATAAACAGTGTCTAATTTGTAGAACAGCCCCTGAAAATTACTTCTTGGCCCCCTAAAATGAAATATTTTTCTCCGATCTTTTCTTTAAGGTACTGCATGAAATTGGCGATATATATATATCCCTGGTTGTAACCACAATGGATTTTTCTTTTTCCTTATCATAAATATTTTTTATAAAGCCTTCATCCCCGGCAATTTCGATAAATTCTTTTGTCGCTTCCGCCCGTGCGCTACGGACACCAAGGATAGCAATGATATCTTTTTTAGGGACAACCACGTCCCTGCCCAGATGTAAAAACATGTTACCACTCCCCTATATCGTCAATCTGCCCTGCGCGAATAAAAAAACTCTTCCCGGAAAAACCATCCCTCTGTGCAATTTTATTTTCACTTGCAGTGGTTACAAACGTCTGCACCAGATCCCCCACCTTATCCAGCAGGGCCCGCCGTCTGTTTTCATCCAGTTCAAAAAGAACGTCGTCCAGCAGCAGGATTGGATATTCGCCTATTTCCTTATGCCATTGCAGAATTTGAGAGATCTTCAGTGTTAAAACTATGGTCCGCTGCTGTCCCTGAGAACCATAAATTCTTGCGTCTTTCTTGTTCACATTTAAGGAAAAATCATCCCTGTGCGGCCCAATCAGGGTTTGTGCGCGTTTAATTTCTTCTTCTTCAATTCCCTGCAATGCACTAATAAACCTGCTATATATGTCTTCTACCGCAGCTGGAACATTTATCTTAAGTGTGGAAAGATATCTGACATCCAAATCTTCCGACATACCTGCTAAATCATGGTGAATATCCCTGATCATCGGACTCAGGGATTTAAATATTTCTATACGCAGGGAGAGCAGTCTGGCCCCGTACCTGCATAACTGTTCATTCCATATTTGCAGTGAACTTTTTTTTTCTTTATTTTCTCTTATTTCTTTTAGTAAATTATTGCGCTGCAACAGCACCCTGTTGTATTGCCCAAGTAGATGACCATACTGCGGATAGAAAGGGCCGAATTCAGAATCAAGAAAACGCCTTCTTTCGAGCGGCGGTCCTTTAATCAGAATCAAGTCTTCGGGTTTAAACAAAACCACCCCCGGCCATCCCTGTGGATAACCTCTGGTTAAAACACCATTTACCTCAATTTTCTTTTTTCCCGGCAGGAGCTCTACCCTTACCTCAACCTGTCTGGAACCGGTTTCGAATAGGGATTTTATGCAAGAAAATTCTTTCTGCCAGGATATCATCTCGCTTTCGCTCAATGTGCGAAATGATTTACCCGTACAAGATAAGTAAATTGCCTCCAGCAAATTTGTCTTTCCCTGGGCGTTAGCGCCGCTGAATATATTAAAAAATACATTCGGTTCAATTACCTGAAAGCTGTAATTTCTTAAATTGGTTATCTCCAGGCGCCTGAGGTACAATAATCAGCTCTCCTCGCGCAACCGGACAGGCAGGAGCAGGGAAAGATATTCCATTTCCCCTACAGGTTTAATTATCACCGGGCTTAGGGGCCCGGTAAACTCCAGGACAACTTCTTCTGTGCCGATTGCCTTTAAGGCATCACTTAAATACCTGGCATTAAAAGCAAACTGCAGATCTTCCCCTTCCTGAAAAACAGGTATTTCCTCCCGCATACGGCCGGCTTCTGTATTAACAAACACCACTAGAATATTGTCTTTGATGTTAATCCTGATTACCGGCGCCCCTTCCCCAGCCAGCAAAGCCGCTCTTTCTACTGCTTCAGCCAGTCCCCGGGCTTTTAAACGGGTCCTGGATACATAGCCGTCTGGTATGACCTGCCGGTAATTGGGAAAATTGCCGCCGATCAGCCTGGATATTAAACATACATTTTCGTTATTAAAAATCACCTGGTTCTCCGACACGGTGATTTCTAACGGCTTCTCTGAAGGGCTAATCACTCTGGTCAGCTCATTAAGAGTTTTACCAGGAATTATTAAATTTATAGTATTCTCACCAGCATTATCCAATAAAATTTTACGCCAGGCCAAACGGTGGGTGTCGGTGGCCACGATATTTGCCTCACCATTACCAATTTCGAAGAGAACACCGGTGTAAAGCGGTCTATTTTCATCCCTGGCAATGGCGAAAGTCACCTGTGAAATAGCCTCCTTTAAAATATCGGCGGAAATACTTAACTGCAGATCACCGCCGGGGACAGGGAGTTCAGGAAATTCTTCAACAGGAAAACTGTTAATATTGGCCTCGGAGTGGCCATATTTTACAGTTACGCTGCCATTTTGTGGATCCAACTTAAAAAGAATTGTTACATCGGGCAGACGCCTGATCAATTCCGTAATCACTCGTGCCGGCAGTACCGTGCTCCCCTTTTCGTTTACCTCTGCCGGAAATGAACAACTTATGGCCATTTCCAGATCTGTGGCCGACATTACTACCCTGTTCTCAAGCGCCTCAAATTTTATGCCGCTCAGTATCGGTAAGGGATTTTTAAATGAAACCGCTCTTTGAACAATCTGTACGGCGCTTTGCAGCGCTTCCTTATCACTGGCAAAATTCATTTTAAATTCTCCCATCATAATCATTATATTTATTCAGATAGTAGTAGTAATAGCTGTGACTATGTGTATAAGGGCCAATAAACGTTTAACCGCATGAAAAAGTCTTGTTTATAAAAAACTAATAAGTTGGCGGAATTAAAAAATATAAAAACGCGCCTTAATGTTAATCCACTAAATAAGTAACAACTGGTACAATTGATCCATAAAAAACATTTTAGCTTTTTTTAATCAAGCTGATCAGGTCTTTAATGTTTTCCTGAAAAATGCTGTTTTGACTTAGTTCACTATTTATTCTGTCATAGGCATGCATGACAGTGGTATGATCACGACCGCCAAAGGAATTGCCGACCTGGGGAAGAGAGGCGTCGGTTAGTTCTCTGGACAAGTACATGGCTATCTGACGGGGAAAAGAAATTGCGCGATTCCTTTTTTTAGATTTAAAATCCTCAATATTAAGATTATAAAAGTTCGCGACAACCTCCTGGATCAGTTGAATGGTAATTGGGCGGGGATGGTTTGGAAGAATATCTTTCAGTACCTCGGCAGCCATTTCCGGATTAATTTCCTTTCCATTAAGGGAAGAACTGGCCACAACCCGGTTTAATGAGCCCTCTAAAATACGAATATTTGATTGAATTTTGTTGGCAATGAAAACAATCGTATCATCAGGGACGGTTAAGTTTTCCAATTGTATTTTTTTACGTAAAATAGCAATCCTGGTTTCCAGATCGGGGGGCTGAATATCAGTAATCAGGCCCCATTCAAAACGGGAGCGGAGTCTGTCTTCAAGTGTGGGAATTTCCCTGGGGGGACGGTCGCTGGAAATGATGATTTGTTTATTAGCCTCGTATAGTGTGTTGAAGGTATGAAAAAACTCTTCCTGGGTGCGTTCTTTGCCGGCCAAAAACTGGATATCGTCAACCAGTAAGATGTCCATACCACGGTATTTATTTCTGAATAATACTGTTTGATCATCGCGTATGGAGTTGATTAACTCATTGGTAAATTTCTCTGAGGTAACGTAAAAAACCTTCAGCCAGGAACTGTGTGCCACAATGTGCTGGCCAATGGCGTGCATCAGGTGGGTTTTACCCAAGCCCACACCCCCGTAAATAAACAACGGGTTGTAAGACTTGGCCGGCGCCTCCGACACTGCCAGGCAGGCAGCGTGGGTAAACCGGTTGCTGTTCCCGACTATAAAAGTATCAAAGGTATATTTAGGATTTAATGGCGATGACTGAAAGCTTTCCGTCTGCTTTTGCAGGATACTGTTCTGCATACCTTTGATTTCATTTGAAAGAAAGAACTGGATACTGATATCTTGTTTGGTTATATCCTGCAACACGTTTTTTAGGATTGGCGCGTAACGTTCACTGAGCCAGTTGCGTGAAAAGTCGTTGGGCGCTTCAATGACCACTGTGCTGTCGTGGCAGCCGAATGGTTTAAGAGGCCGCAGCCACGTGTCAAACGCATTTTTGTTGATTTTTTTTTCTAAAATATTCAGTGCCTTTTCCCATAGGACCAGCAGTTCGCTTCTAAGCATGATTAGCCCCCAGATAAATAAAATACAAGCCTGAAATACTCTTCCCTGCCAGAGGGGGTTACTCCAGGTTTGGTCGTGTGCAATAATCCACATGATTAAGTTAATTATATTGTGCATAATGTTTATAAAACCGTAAGAGCCAATAAGATAATACCAAAATTTACTTTAGTTATCAACAGGCTTTTGGGATAACCGGCTGATCGTACTATGGTAACATTGTGGATTTTATTGACGGTGGAAATTGATTACTATATAATAGTCATGTGTGTTTGCCGGAAAATTTTTTTGGTGTTTTTTTATAAAAAAGGAGGTGTGGATTATGAAGCGTACCTATCAGCCGAAAACTCGTAAACATAAAAAAATACACGGTTTTTTGAAAAGAATGGCGACCCCGTCAGGGAGAAACGTAATCAAAAGAAGGAGGGTTAAAGGCAGGAAAAGATTAACCGCTTAAGGCCGCTTAATCAAAGTGGCCTTTATAATATATTAATGGCATTAAGGTATCGCAGTATTATTTTATGGTTATAATTGTATAATAGGAAAATATTTTTATTTTTGCTATTATATATAATTATTGGGTGATTAAAAAGTTTTATAGAGGATTAGATGAAGGTCCTTATCACACTAAAAAAAAATAAGGAATACAGACACGTATACAGCCGGGGGAAATCTTTTGCGGACCGCAGCCTGGTAATATATTATTTATCTAACGATCTGGGTTTTTGCAGGATTGGTTTTACAGTGAGCAAAAAGATAGGTAATGCTGTTACTAGAAACAGGGTTAGACGACTGCTAAAGGAAGTGTGCCGGTTAAACAGCAATGTTTTTACGGGGGGGGCCGACCTGGTACTGGTAGCCCGCCGCGGCATTGTAGACCTGGGGTACAGGCAGATAGAAGATAACCTGTTAAGATTAACCAAAAAAATTTATAAAGGGTGATTTCTTGAAGGTTTTTTTAATCACGGTGATCAAGATCTACCAACTACTCTTATCACCGTTGAAAAGGCCCGTTTGCCGTTTTTATCCCACGTGTTCCGATTATGCGCTGCAGGCAATAGAAAAATACGGCGTTATCAAGGGATCCCGGATGGCCCTGATCAGGTTGTCGAAATGCCATCCGTTTCATCCCGGTGGATATGATCCGGTCGACCTAGCTTAGTCCATTTCAGGAGGCGGGGATTATTGGGAATTTTTCAAAGTATTGTAGCCGGAATGACCTGGCTTTTAGAGAACCTTTATAATTTAACGGTTTCCGTAGGTTTACCAAGTTATGCGCTGGCTATTATTCTGCTCACCGTCCTGATAAAAGTGGTACTTTATCCGCTGACGCAAAAGCAAATGAAGTCAATGATCGGTATGCAGAAGATCCAGCCAAAAATCAAGGAAATCCAGGATAAGTGGAAAAAGAAAGACCCGAAAAAAATGCAGGAAGAGGTTATGAAACTTTATAAGGAGCATAATGTCAATCCTGCCGCGGGCTGTCTGCCTCTTTTAATTCAGATGCCGATTTTAATTGCCTTATACCGATCTCTTTTTACTTTTCCTTATTCAAATCCGGCCCACGCGACATTTTTTTGGCTGGCGAACCTGACTGACAGGGATCCCCTCTTTATATTACCTGTTTTGGCGGCGGTATCAACGTATTTTCAATCAAAGATGACGACAATGAGCAACGACCCAACACAAAGAATGATGCTGTTTACCATGCCGGTGTTTATCGGTTGGATATCCTCCACTGTACCCGCCGGACTGGCGCTGTACTGGGTTGTGTTCAATATAGCCAGTATTGTGCAGCAGTATTTTATCAATAAACAAACCCTGCCGTTGAAAGGGGAGGTTGGCGGAAAGTGAAATTTGTCGAAAAAATAGGGAAAACCATAGAAGAGGCTGTCAATCAGGCGCTGACTGAGCTTGAAGCCACCAGGGATGAGGTAGAGGTGGACATACTGGAGGAACCGTCCAGGGGTATATTGGGTTTTATTAAGGTAAAACCGGCCAGGGTTAAGGTGACACTGAAAGATAACCCGGCTAAAAGAGCCTCAAGTTTGTTGAAAAATATTTTTAATTCCATGGGCCTGGACATTAAAATAAATATTTCAGAAAATGAGAAAACTATGTTTATCAACCTGGAGGGTACGGATCTGGGCATTTTAATCGGCAGACGGGGAGAAACACTCGATGCTCTACAGTACCTGCTCAACCTGGCGGTAAATAAAAACCAGGAAATTAGAAAAAAAATAGTCATTGATATAGAGGGATACAGGGACAGGCGTGAAAAAACCTTGCAGAGGCTGGCCGTAAAGCTGGCGGACAAGGCCAGGCAAAGGGGGAGAAATGTGGTTTTGGAACCGATGAGTTCCCAGGAGCGGCGCATTATCCACACGGCCCTGCAGGGAAGGGACGATATTTATACCTTTAGTGAAGGGGAGGAACCTTACCGCAAAATAATAATATCCCCCAAGAAATAAACAAAACCCAGCGGGCAGCCCGCTGGGTTTTTTAAAAACATTGAACCGGAGGATGGCGCTTTGTTGGAAGATACTATTGCCGCGATTTCAACCCCCCTCGGAGAAGGGGGTATTGGCATAGTCAGGGTGAGCGGGCCGGCGGCAGTGAAAATTGCCGGCAAAATATTCAGAGCCAGGCGGGGCGAATGGGCTGACGGTCCCGGCAATAGGCTTATTTACGGTCATATTTATGATTCTGCCGGGGCTTTAGTGGACGAGGTGCTTTTAGGATATATGAAAGCACCCCATACCTATACCCGGGAAGATGTAATTGAGATTAACTGTCATGGGGGAGTCCTGCCCTTGAAAAAAATATTGGAACTGACACTGGCTGCAGGCGCGCGTTTGGCCAAACCGGGTGAATTCAGCATGAGAGCCTTTTTGAACGGCAGGCTGGATCTGACCCAAGCCGAGTCCGTGATAGATATAATTCGCGCCAAAACAGACACAGGGCTGAGGGTGGCGGCAGATCAGCTGGAGGGATTGCTTTCTAAAAAAATTTATGATCTGCAGGAGAGGCTGCTGGGTCTGCTGGCCCGGGTAGAAGCTAGTATTGATTTTCCTGATGAAGATTTGGAAACGGGCACATTGCAGGAAATAGCGCTGCATAGCGAGGAGATTAATTGCCAACTGCAGGAAATGATCAGGGGCGCCGACGCCGGGAAAGTATACCGGGAGGGGATCAGTACGATTATTGTCGGACGTCCCAATGTGGGCAAGTCGTCGCTGTTAAACTCCCTGCTAAGAGAAAATAGGGCCATTGTCACGGATATTCCGGGCACAACGAGGGATATCATTGAGGAAATTATAAATATTGAAGGCGTTCCTTTGAAAATAATTGATACGGCAGGGCTGCACGAGACGGAAGATATTATTGAAAGGATTGGTATTAATAAAACAAAGGGAAAAATAGAGGAAGCCGGGCTTGTGCTCCTGGTCCTTGACGCAACAAGAGAATTAGAAGATGATGATCTGGCGATAATTTGTTCTGTAAGGGATAAAAAAACAATCTTTCTGATAAATAAGGACGACGTTGCTCAAAAAAGGATTAATCGGGATGAAGTAGCCGCCCACGCGTCCGGCAGGCCTGTCCTGTTGGTTTCTGCTCAAAAAGGGACCGGGCTGAAACAACTAAAAAAAATTATAATTAAAATGGTAATGGAAGGTCAGGTAGTAAGTGACGATCATGTACTGGTAAGCAATGTCAGACACAAACATGCTTTGGAGAAGGCGGCGGGGCGCCTGACGGAAGTCCGGGCCGGCATTGCCGGCGGTATTCCCGCTGATCTGATTGCCATAGATTTAAGGGCGGCCTGGGAGGCGCTTGGTGAAATAACCGGTTCAACTGTCACAGAGGATCTGTTGGATCGTATTTTTGCAGATTTTTGTATCGGCAAGTGAGGTGCTGCGAGTGGAGTATCAGGCGGGAAAATATGATGTGATTGTGATCGGGGCCGGTCATGCGGGTTGTGAAGCCGGGCTGGCCGCGGCCAGGTTGGGATGCCGTGTTTTGGTGCTTACCTTGAGTCTGGATAATGTCGCTTTGATGCCTTGCAATCCTGCCGTGGGGGGGCCAGCCAAAGGACATTTGGTGCGTGAGGTAGATGCCCTGGGCGGTGAAATCGGACTGAACACAGACCGCCATGCCATCCAAATGCGCCTTTTGAACACGGCGAAAGGCCCGGCGGTGCGCGCGCTTCGGGCACAGGCGGACAAAAACAGCTATCAAAATGGTATGAAGCAGGCGCTGGAAAGGCAGCCGGGGCTCAGTTTAAAACAAGCGCTGGTGGAAAGGTTAGTGGCTGAAAGGGGCAGGATCAGCGCTGTTGTGACCAGTACCGGGGCTGTTTTTGCGGCCGGGGCGGTTGTGCTGACTACCGGCACCTACCTGAAAGGGAAAATTATTATCGGCGACCTTTCTTTTTCGGGTGGACCCAACGGGCAGTTTCCCGCCGTCGCCCTGTCCGGCAGCCTGAAGGAACTGGGGCTAAAACTGGGCCGTTTTAAAACGGATACGCCGGCCAGGATCGATCGCAACAGTGTTGACTTCAGCCGCATGGCGCTTCAGCCGGGTGATCAAAAGACTCATAATTTTTCCTTTATATCGGATATTAAGGAAAGGGAACAACTGCCTTGCTGGCTGACCTATACCACAGAGGAGACACACCGGATCATCAGGGACAACCTGCACCGGGCGCCCCTGTACAGCGGGGTTATCGGGGGCCGGGGCCCCCGCTACTGCCCGTCCATCGAAACAAAAATAGTAAGGTTTGCAGATAAACAGGCCCATCAGGTATTTATCGAACCAGAAGGAAAAAAAACGGTGGAAATGTATGTGCAGGGCATGTCAACCAGCCTGCCGGAGGACGTGCAGCTGGCCATGCTGCGTACCATGCCCGGTTTAGAAAAGGTGGAAATCATGCGTGCGGGATACGCTATTGAATATGACTATATTATTCCCACCCAGTTAAAGCTGTCTTTAGAAACTAAAAATGTGTCCGGTCTATTCACCGCCGGCCAGATCAACGGTACCTCCGGTTACGAAGAAGCAGCAGCCCAGGGCATTGTGGCGGGAATAAACGCCGCCCGGCGCCTGCGGGGAATAGAGCCCCTGATCTTGGGCCGGGACGAGGCTTACATCGGTGTTATGATTGATGACCTGGTTACAAAAGAAATTGTTGAACCATACCGTGTCCTTACCTCAAGGGCGGAATATAGACTGCTGTTAAGACAAGACAACGCTGACCTGCGGCTTTCAGAGAAAGGTTATGATGTAGGGCTTATATCAGCGGAAAGGTTTAAAGCCCTGGAAAAAAAGAAAAAAATGATCAAAGAGGAAAGGTCACGGCTGGAGCAAACGATGACCCCGGTAACGGAAAAAACAAAAAAAATTTTGCAGGGGTTGCATAGCGCGGTGTTGCCCCAGCAAGGAATTTCCCTGGCCGGGTTGCTGCGCCGCCCGGAAATAAGCTATGCTGATTTACAGCTGTTGTCCGCAACACAACCGGACCTGCCGGAAGATGTACAGGAGCAGGTGGAGGTCCAGCTGAAATATGAAGGGTATATAAAAAAGCAGCATGTACAGGTAGAACGGTTTAAAAAAATGGAAGATAAAAGGATTCCGCCGGATCTGGACTACGCCCTGGTTGGCGGCCTAAAGGTTGAAGCCAGGGAAAGACTTGAACAGGTCAGACCGGTATCAGTCGGCCAGGCCGGCAGAATAGCCGGGGTTACCCCCGCCGATATCGCCGTGCTGCTAATCTATCTGGAACAAAGGCGCCGCATTGGCCGGGCCGGCAGCGAGCAAAAAAATATTTCACAGGATTAAAAGGGTTTATAGGATTAGCAGTATTTAATAAATTAAATCCAAATATACCCATTATGTAGTATACACCAAGAATGTATATAATTGCAAGATAAATAATTAATTATTTTTGATCGCTTGCCTTTAGACCCACTGGACTACCCACGCATTTTTAATGGCAGAAAACTTAAGAACTAACAAATAATGTTTGAGGACGGGCGCCTCACGGCGGGAAGGTTAAAGGCTCTTATATGAATATTTTAGAAGAAACCCTTATCGGCGGTGCTGCGGAACTGGGAATAGAATTGCGGCAAAATCAGCTGGATCTGTACAGGGAATTTTACCGGATGGTAATTGAAACCAATAAAGGTATAAACCTGACGGCGATAGTTGAGGAACGGGAATTTGCTGTAAAGCATCTGGTTGATTCTCTAACCTGCCTGGGGGCTGTTTCCATAAAAACGGGCGCGGGGATCCTGGATGTCGGCGCCGGCGCCGGCTTTCCCGGTATTCCGCTGGCCATATACCGGCCCGACCTGGTGTTGACGATGATCGAGGCAACTGAAAAAAGGGTAAGGTTTCTGAATGAGGTTATCCACAGGTTAGGCTTAAAGAGCGTGGATGCTGTTCATATGAGAGCGGAAGACTTTAGCCGGAAAAAAATATTTAGAGAAAATTACGATCTGGTTGTTTCCAGGGCTGTGGCGCCGCTGGCCGTACTGGCTGAATATTGCCTGCCGCCACTGCGTATGCACGGCTTTTTTATTGCTATGAAGGGGCCCCATGCCGGCCGGGAAATAGAAACCGCCCAAAATGCCCTGACGATACTGGGAGGGGTTGTTAAAAAGACTGTGAATATTAATCTCCCCTACCTGGGCGATGAAAGGAAGCTGGTTGTAATAAAAAAGCTCAAGACAACACCGCCCGTCTACCCCAGGCGCCCCGGCATCCCCACCAAAAACCCACTTTAACATCGGGGACATTCCTCCGACCCCAAAGGAATACCCCAAAGAGAGGTGTGTCCCCATTCCTCTGTCATTTGTTCCTCCCACCGACAGTCCCC
>CAYMJG010000033.1:21162-26244 GCA_964390855.1 uncultured Eubacteriales bacterium
GAGGTGTGTCCCCATTCCTCTGTCATTTGTTCCTCCCACCGACAGTCCCCCCGCGGAAAAAAAGGCCTGTCCCCTTTCCCCCGCTAGTAAATTAAACCAACCTAAAGGAAAAATATTGTCAGATATAGAACTAATTAAAACGAATGTAAATAACCCATCGGGGGTGGAATATGGGTAAGACCATCGCAATTGCAAACCAGAAGGGAGGTGTGGCCAAGACCACTACTGCCGTTAACCTGGGCGCCTGGCTTTCAATCATGGGAAAAAAAGTCCTGCTTATAGATACGGATCCACAGGGTAACGCAACTACTGGTGTGGGTATTGACAAGGAAGCTGTGGAAAACTGTATTTATGATGTAATGATTAACAAAATCCCGGTCAAGGATGCTGTTTTGCCCAGCGCGGTAGATAACCTGGCGATCCTTCCAGCGACCATAGAACTGGCGGGCGCTGAAATTGAACTTGTGGGCATTGCCGGCAGGGAGCATGTATTAAAAAAAGCACTCGCGGAGGTAAAAGGCAAATACGATTTTATTTTTATTGACTGTCCGCCTTCACTCGGTCTGCTCACCATTAACGCGCTTACAGCCGCGGACTCATTGTTGATTCCCATCCAGTGCGAGTATTACGCCCTGGAAGGTCTGGGCCAATTGTTAAACACCTTTCAGCGGGTGCAGCAGAACCTGAACAAAGAACTGGTTTTGGAAGGGGTGCTGCTGACCATGTTTGACGGCAGGACGAATTTGTCAATTCAGGTAGTTGATGAGGTTAAAAAATATTTTAAGGATAAGGTTTTCAGGTCGATAGTACCTAGAAATGTCAGGTTAAGCGAGGCGCCGAGCCACGGCAAACCTGTAATGGTATATGATCGCAGGTCGCGGGGATCCGAGGTGTATCATGAATTAGCGAAGGAGGTGATCGGCATTGGCTAAGCGGCGGGGGTTGGGCAAGGGGCTTGAGGCATTGATCCCTGTGGTTGAGGGGACACCTCAAATCAAGGAAGGGATTTTGGAAATTGATATTGAAAAGGTACAGCCTGCCCAACATCAAGCCAGGCGTTTATTTGACGAGGAAAAACTTGCCGGGCTGGCAGAATCGATCAAAAAACATGGGATTATACAGCCGGTAATTGTTAGAAAGCTCACTAACGGAAAATATGAACTTATAGCGGGCGAACGGCGCTGGCGGGCCTGCCGCAGCCTGGGGTATAAAACCATCACGGCTTTTGTCAGGGATTACCAGGACCTGGGTGCAGCGGCTGCTTCATTGATTGAAAACATCCAGCGGGAGGATCTCAATCCACTGGAGGAGGCTGGCGCCTACCGCCGGCTAATAGAAAAATTTGCTCTGACCCAAGAAGAAGTAGCAGACCGGATTGGGAAAAGCAGGTCCTTGATTGCCAACACATTAAGGCTGCTGGCCCTTCCTGCGGAGATCAAGGAAATGATTAACAATGGCAGGATCAGTGCCGGTCACGCGCGGGCGTTATTGGCCATCGGTGACGAAGGCCAACAAATAGCCGCCGCAGAAAAAATTGCTGATCGGCAGTTGAGTGTTCGTCAGGCAGAAATGATGGCCAGGGAAGCTGTCGCGGTGAAAAGTGAACCACCCCCGGAAAGAAAAGGACAGAAGCAGACCTTGTCAGAGCTTGAGAAAAAGCTAAAGGAATTTTTAAGTGCGAAGGTAAGGGTGAAAGAAAAACGGGGTGGAGGCGGTAAACTGGAAATTAATTTCAGAAACGATGAGGAATTGGCCAGGATTATTGCACTTGTTACCAAATCCGGCAAGGAATAATGTTTCACGTGAAACAATTTTTTTACAATGAAAGGAACGGGGATGTTTTTTGACAGGCACCATTGTAAATGCGTCCGCCATAATCCTCGGCGCACTTGCGGGACTTCTGTTTAGAAAAGGTATGCCGGAAAATATGCGCAACACTATTTTGCAGGGATTGGGTCTGGCTATCCTGTTAATCGGCCTGCAAATGTCCCTGCAGACTCAAGAAATACTGGTTGTTGTGGCTAGCCTTGTGCTGGGTGGGCTGACCGGGGAATTACTGAATATTGAGGGATGGCTTGCCCGCCTGGGCCGCTGGGTTGATGCCAGGATTGGCGGCACGGCGGGAGAAGCTGGCAAAGCTTTTGTGACGACCAGTCTGATTTATTGTGTAGGCGCCATGGCGATCATGGGTTCTTTTGAAGAAGGCCTGAATAATAACCATCAAATACTCTTTACCAAGGCTGCCCTCGATGGAGTTTCGGCGGCCTTGTTTGCTTCAACCATGGGGTTGGGAGTCGCATTTTCAGCATTTCCTGTTATTATTTATCAGGGGTCCCTGACCTTGCTGGCCGCTTCCTTAAAAGGACTTTTGAGCCCGGCGGCTGTTTTGGAAATGAGCGCTACGGGAGGCCTTTTAATAGTTGGCATTGGTATTAACATCCTGGGGATTAAAGAAATAAAGGTTGGCAATTTACTGCCGGCCATATTTTATGCATTGCCGTTGGCATACTGGATTCCAGCAATTATGCCTAAATAAAAATGTTTCACGTGAAACAAAGGGACACGGAAGGGCGGTTCTTTTGTGTTCTAGGTATAAAAAAGCCCCTTCCTCCAAACAATATTTCTCGGAAAGGGGGCGGCATTTGTGAAAAAAATTATTGCTGTAGAAGACGGGTTGTCCCGTGTAATCGGGGATTCTCTCACAGAGGCGGGATATAAGGTAGTGAAACCCGGCGCCGGGGCTAATGTTGACGCCACTATCGTGACCGGGATGGATATGAATGTGATGGGGATGCAGGATATTGTAAATAAAGGCCCTGTTATCGACGCCAGCGGCAGGACGGCCGCACAAATTATAAAAGACCTCCAGGCGATACTCTAATATTTTTGTAAAGTGTGTATTCAATTTGGACTTTTCAAAGCAACTGACATGCCACTCCAGAGCATGTCAGTTTTTAATTGTTTGGGAAAATATGCATTGTGGATAAGTGTCCTGCAGGCTTGCGTTCGCGGCGTTATTGAGCCCCAATGCAAAGAGCGAAATAATCACGGGGATAAGCGGGGCCACTGTTTGAACACTGCACTCAAGGCGCTCAAACCATCTCAGTAATTGGTAACCAAATCGTTTATTAAAGATACGCCTTAGTGCTGGATGGGTTTGGACGGGCATACTCAACTATCACCTTGCTTAGTCCCCTGACAATAGTGTCAGCCAGCCTCATTACAATATTCAGACGGGTATTCTGCAGTACCATGTATTCCATGAATCCGCCAACGTTAACAATGCCTGTTATGTGGATCTGCCCCACGGGCGGCAGGTTTTTGTTAACACCGGCGCCCGGTTGCAGCGAGCCATCCCCCAGGTTGATACAGCCAACATTTTCTATCCGCCCGAGACAGGCGTCAACGGCGATTATTAATGGTTTTTTGTGTATGGCATATATTTTTTCCAGGGTATCTTTCAGGTTGCTGGCATGCACCGGATGGTTAAGGGTGCCGTAGACCTCAAAAACATTTTGTCCCAGCTGTTCTATTTTAGAGCCTACCAGCGGCCCCAGGCAGTCTCCCGTGGAGCGGTCGGTCCCGATACATAACAGTATCCGGGGGCTTTCACAGGCATGCTTTTTTAAGCGCAAAGAAAGATCTCCAGCCAGTTTACTGGGCGCCATAACGTCTTCCATGTGGATTTTGGTCTTTATCCCATTGTTGGGCCGGGTCCGTTCGTTTAGAGCAGTCATTTTCTTTTCCTCCTAAACAGCCAGGTTACTATACTTTATTTCCAAAGGGGGGGGTGGATATTCCTCATTTGTAATATTTCTTAGTCA
Source organism: uncultured Eubacteriales bacterium (assembly GCA_964390855.1). Lineage (GTDB taxonomy): Bacteria > Bacillota > Desulfotomaculia > Desulfotomaculales > Pelotomaculaceae > Syntrophopropionicum. Next base: position 24,987 of record CAYMJG010000033.1, read on the forward strand.
GAACTTATTTTTAGGGGCATAGAATGCATTAGACTAGATTACTTTTAAAAAACAGCGCTTATATATCCGGCGATGCATGCTATTTTCAGGCGGTGATTTTTATCCTGCGGAGAGAGAGCATCTGGATGTTGACCAAGGTGATCAGCGCCTACATCGGCGCCGTTATCGGCGCCGGATTCGCTTCCGGACAGGAAATAATGCAGTTTTTTATTCTGCACGGCCGCGCTGGGTTAATGGGCGCTGCCCTGGCGACGCTTCTTTTTGCCTATCTGGGCGGACTGGTAATGTTTTTGTCCATAAACATGCGTACCGGCAGCTACAGAAAGGTGTTCGGGTTTTTACTGGGAAATAAAGCCGGTCGCTTTATGGATGCTTTGAACCTTTGTATGCTGCTGGGTGGGGTTGGGGTGATGATGGCCGGTAGTGCCGCCGTGTTTAGTGAGCACTTTGCCCTGCCGGCCCGGGCAGGTGTTATATCGGTGGCGGTTTTGACTTCACTGGCGCTGATGGGTGGGCTGGAAGGCGTCCTGACAGTTAATGTCTTTCTGGTTCCCTTAAAGTACCTGGCTGTAGTGGTGATATCACTGGCGGCGCTCTTGGGCCAGTCGGGTGGGACAGCCGGAGTAGAAGCCGCGATGGTTGGAGAGGGTGTTGCCGGCAGTTGGGCCCTGGCAGGATTTTTGTATGTTTCATATAATATGATTGTACCAGTTGCGGTCCTTTCTTCCCTGGGCCGCGCCGTGCCCTTGAAAATTGGCTTGGCAGGCGGTGTGCTGGGGGGATTGCTGCTGGGGTTGGCCATTATTCTTGTAACCGCGGCAGGTTTGGCTCATCTGCCGGATGTCGCCTTGTATCAGATCCCCATGCTGCATCTGGCCGGATCCCTTGAGCCGGCACTCCGATTGGGTTCGGGCCTGTTGATCTGGCTGGCCATTTTAACTACTGCGATAGCCAACGCGCATGGTTTTGCCAGCAGACTGGGTTCCGCGGGGAGGGTCCAGTACCGCCTGTATGGCATGGGCGCATGTCTTTTGGCGTTGCCTCTGGCCTGTTTCAGTTTTACCGGCCTGGTTCGTTTTCTCTATCCCCTATTCGGCTATGCCGGTCTGGTATTATTAATCGCGCTGCTTGCCCGTCCGCTATTTTGTTCTATCCGGAATCGTTGAAAAATGTGAAAAACATTTCCTTGCGGGACGATTTTCCTTATAATCTCATCTTTGACAGTTAAAAACCATAAAAAAGCTTGAAGCCCTGTATT
>CAYMJG010000034.1:0-26067 GCA_964390855.1 uncultured Eubacteriales bacterium
TGGAGGCGACACCCGGATTTGAACCGGGGAATGGAGGATTTGCAGTCCTCTGCCTTACCACTTGGCTATGTCGCCACATAAAATGGAGCGGAAGACGGGATTCGAACCCGCGACCCTCGCCTTGGCAAGGCGATGCTCTACCACTGAGCCACTTCCGCATAAATTTATTGTACTATATTTTATTGTTTTGTCAAGGACGACGCTAGTTTTGCAACGGCGTTACAGTACTTTTGACAAAATATAGATTAGCATATCCGGGCGCTGTCTGTCAACCTCGATTTTACACAAGTTTATTGGATTGAAAAAACAATAGCACCGTAGATGCCGGCCAGAAGTGTGGCAATCCAACCCGCCTTGGGTTTTTTGTTTTTCACGGCAAATAATAAACCGGCTATAGATGCTATAACCAGGGCAACTGACAGCACAAAACGCCAGTCCATATAAACACCTCCTCTCAGGTTACACGTATATTATTCAATATATTTTTTTCGTTAAAAAACTGGATATCCCTCTTTTTTAAAGGATAACCGGCAAAAAGTTAAAATCGCACATATCCGGTTGTATATTGGCTACATTATGAGGGGATAATTAATGTGAATTTTCACAAACAGGAGGTGGTTACCCTGCCGGGTTTTCACGAGCAATACATCGGCTTTGCCATTGCGGCGCTGTTCTTTGTAATTATTGTGGTAACAGTCCTGCTTTTGTATTACTTCCTGGCAAAAAGGCGGTTCGGCGGTGTGCTCAAGGCCGGCAACAAGCAGGATGCCGGGGGCCGGGAAGACGAATAACCGGCGTTGTTGCTTGTGCTCTATTTATTGATTTGAAAACTTCTGGCCCTCCCTGATCAGTTCCCTGATATCCATTTGCTTATGGTAATCCGTAATTAACTGGTCCGCTGCTTTTACTTCTTCTGCACGCATCATGTTGCAGGCCACAACGCCGCACTCCCTTTGTCCGGCACACTGACTGAGATCTATTATGTTATAACCGCACCATCTTTCCGCCAGACGGACTAAGATTTTTACCTCAACCTCCCGGTTAATATCCCGGCAAAAATATTTAATACACCTTTCAATTTTCAAAAAAGCACCTCCCCCATCCCGAAGTCAAAACACGTGTCTTAAAAAAACCCCTTTTCTTTAGCCATCATCGCCCCAATAAAAATCGCCTGATCATCGTTTTTTGCCTCGTAACGCATAACCTGCTCAGCGCCGGAACCAGAGGCAAAAATCAATCCGTATGAACTATCCCCCGAGGTATATTTGACAATATCAATATACTCCGTAATAGCTGCTATTACAGTATACTCCTGCAAAGATCACACTTCCCTATAGAATATTTGCTTTCAGCTTTATCTGATATTATAGCTGATGACAGGTTGCATATAAATAGCTTTCAGCGGCTCCTTTTCGGCAAAAACAAATAATAGTATTGTAATTCACACCATCTGTGGTATAATTTGGCATATTACAAATTGTGAGGTTTGTTATGGAAAAAAGAATTTGTCCTAAATGTAACTCAACCTGGTACAGCGCCAATACTAGATCCTGGAAATGTGATAATTGCGCTGCGGAGATACCGCCGATCTCTTCAGACAATAAAAATATATTTAACAACCATCGTCCCCCAAGGCAAATTATTAGTGTATTGAGCAGGAAAAAAACAGGCCTGACCGAATAGTAGCAAAAGAGTAAAAAGATTGGGGGTTTCCGGAAATGGTCAAAAAGGCGCCGCCTTCCGTAGTCTATGATTTTGCGCGCCAGGTATGGTTGATTGTGAAACCGAAAGAGGAATGGATATATCACGGTGACTTAATGAACGCAATAAGTCCAAAGGAGATAGTATGTCAATGTGATGGATTTGGCAGGGGAAAAATAGATTTATACGAATTTGATCAGATGTACGGGGTCGGCCGGTGTATGGATTGCTCCAAAATGCATTGGTACAATTTAATTTAAACAGTAACAAAAATTATTTAAGACATGCGGGCTGCCTCAGCCTGAATTTTTTTTCAAAACAACTTCCAACGGCGCGACGTTCTATTTGCATCTCCATTTTATTACATTTCCTATTTTTTGACCATACTATAACATCCAGCCGGAATGGCCTAACCAGTTGTTTTCTAGGTTTATAAAGAGGACACTTTTATACTTCAACGGATCCCCTAAAAAAAACCCCGCAAGGATTTGCGGGGTCCGGCCTTGGGGCAGGTGCCACGGGCCGGAATTGAACCAGCGACACGCGGATTCTAAGTCCGCTGAAAGCCTTTGGTAATATTCAGGGCTATTAAGGTAACCCTTTAGTATATCCAGGTTTTTTAATTCTGCCCTGCGGAATTTTCATGAGCGTTTTGGTCACTTTTTGAAAATCCTGTGACCAAAAATGTGAACCTTTACGCCCGCCCCTTTCGACAGCTGCAGGGTATTTTGCCTTGATTAATAATCTCCCGGCCAAATGTCTCTGAGTAAGGCCTTTCTTAAGGCGATTTAACTTGCGACACTGACAACATCGCTTGCGGTTATTATTTCACCCGTAGGCCGTCATTGAGGCCGGACAGGTAGAATTCCCGCTCCACTATACCCGTTAGCAGCGTGTGAAGTTCCTCTATCTTTTCAACCTCTTCAGTGGTGAGTTTGTCCTTAAGTGAAGCCAGCAGTTCACAAAACGCTTTGAAAATTTGAGCAAAGAGATACCTTGAAGAAATGGCTTCCCCAATCTCGTCCATGCGTCTATCAATAAACTGTTCCACCTACACCCCCCCTTATAATTGCCGGAGTAAGCCGGCGTCATGTTGCCAGGTAGATATCTGCCTGATATAATCAAATTGATTGTGGAATAACACAATCAAGACAGTCGACCCCTTCGGGGTCTATGGGTAGCAAGGAAGCCGATTCACTTAGCGAGGAAGCGGCTTCCTTAGCTTTTGTACCCATTTTTGCGCTCAGACCATTATTTGACTTTAAACTTATTAAATATCACGCTGTTATGCATCCCCTCCATTCCCATCTATTAGCTAGTTGCGCTTCCAAACTCAACCAAATGCAACAACATTTACTGCTTCCAGTATATACTACTTGCAAATATTTTCAACCCTTTATCTTGAAATATATTCAAACATGCGTTATACTTTAAGTGTCAGATAAAAATCTGTGGATTGAAACAAGATTAAGGGCTGTAGAAAGACTTTAAAAACTTAGAGATGAATAATCCCCGCTTTAAAACGGGGATTATTCATCTCTAATGCGTGTCAATGGCCACCTGATAATGAACACAAATAGCCATTGACAGCGTTGGACATGCGAACACTAATGTAACCCTGGCAGTCTACGCTTATACCTCTCAGAAAGACGATCAGGTGAACGTTGATATCATGGCTGGAATAATTACAAGGCAGACAGACAAGGAAGAAAAAAGGCAGTATACAAATAAGCGGCCGACGGGCCGTTTTTTTTACTCACGCGATGTGACCAAAAATAGTTTTCAGAGCAAACCTCCAATAAAAACAAAAAACCCGCAAATCCTTGCGGGGTCCGGCCTGGGAACTGGTGCCACGGGCCGGAATCGAACCAGCGACACGCGGATTTTCAGTCCGCTGCTCTACCAACTGAGCTACCGTGGCAAAAAAAGTGGCGGAGCTGACGGGAGTCGAACCCGCGTTCTCCTGCGTGACAGGCAGGCATGTTAGGCCACTACACCACAGCTCCGTATTTTATGTCCGTAATTCCGCCTTTTGCCAGGCGTCCTTCACGGACATTTATAAGTATAACCAATCCGGCTTTTGAAGTCAAATGGAATCTTTGCTAAATCATAATTTTTCCCTGCCAAAAGACATGATTGCCTCGCGAATAAGTTTTGCCGCCAGAAGCCCTGTCCTTTCCGAGGAATCATATAGAGGGCTCACCTCAACCAGATCAAAGCCTACAATATCCAGCCCGCCCAGCAAATGGACAGCCTTGATTATCTCCCCGGCCGAACAGCCGCCGGGCTCGGGAGTACCCGTGCCGGGGGCATAAGCCGGGTCGGCCACGTCGATGTCCAGGGAAACATATACCGGACGCCCTCGCAGGCGCGGCAGGTTTTCCACTAGCGGCTCTATAATCCTGTCCAGGTAGGTGTTGGTATTGGCGCGGGCGAATGCAAATTCTTCTTTTGCGCCCGACCTGATCCCAAACTGGAACAGATTTTTACCGCCAATGACTTCTACAACCCGGCGCATCACGGTAGCATGGGAAAAGCGCTGACCCAGGAATTCGTCCCGCAAGTCGGCGTGGGCGTCAAAGTGTACTACCGCCAGCCCGGGGTTTTTTTTCGCCATTTCTTGAATGACGGCGCAGGATATTAAATGCTCGCCGCCGAGGACAAAAGGCTTCTTGCCGCCGGCAAGGATGCGGGCGGTCACTGCGCTGATACGGCGCAGGTTTTCTTTAACCGCTCCGAAGGGGAGCAACGCGTCCCCGGCGTCGTAGTAACTATAATGCGCCAGATCCCGATCCAGGTCTATACTATATTCTTCCAGAGCATGCGATGCCTGTCGTATGGCATGCGGTCCCTGCCGCGTGCCCGGCCGGTAACTGACTGTCAGATCCATCGGCGCGCCGAAGATCACAATTTCAGATTGCTCATAATTTTCGCTGCTGCCGATAAACCCCGGGCATCTTTCCATATATTCGATCACGCTGCCATCCCCTGCCTTAAAACCTGATCAACTGGCCCGCCCAAATAACGTGCAGCTTGAGCTGCAAAATTGCACTATTCAATTTATGTTTGCCGGAAACGTGATTGACAGGTGGATCTGCTATCCTTGCCGCTCCAGCAGTTCTCTTACAAACGGCGGCAGAACAAAGCAAGCCCTGTGCATGTCCGGACTGTAATACCTTGTATTCATCCGTTGTATCCCGGTAATATCCACCGCCAGCGGGTCATATTTCTTAGAGCCCATAGTAAAGGTCCACAGACCACCCGGATAGGTGGGAACCACTGCCAGATAAAGGCGCGTTACGGGGAATATCCCGGATATGTCCCGGTACAGCCCGGGGATCAGGTCCCGGTTAAAAAAGGGTGACTCAGTCTGCGCCACAAAAATACCGTCTTCCTTTAATGAAGCAAAAATGTCCTGATAAAAAGAGGCGCTGAAGAGCCCTACTGCCGGCCCTATGGGGTCGGTTGAATCCACCATGATCACATCATAGGTATTTTTGTTTTCCTGGACATGCTTGATCCCGTCGTCTACAAGGATCTCCACCCTGGGATCATCCATAGCGCAGCTGATTTCCGGCAGAAACCGGCGTGAATTTTCGATCACCGCTCCATCAATCTCACAGTGGACCGCTTTTTCTATGGACTTGTGCTTGATGATCTCCCGCACCGCCCCTCCATCACCGCCGCCGATTACCAGCACCTTTTTCGGTGCGGCATGAGTGTTTAGAGCAACATGGGTGATCATCTCATGGTAAACGAATTCATCACTGACTGTTGTCTGAATAATGTTGTCCAGGGTCAGCATGCGGCCGAACTGTTCTGTATCAAAGAGAGCAAGGGTTTGAAAAGGTGTTACTTCCTGATGGAGAATTTGTTTTACCCGGACGGAGATTCGCATGTCTTTTGTCTGCTGTTCTGTAAACCATAAGTCAATGTCTTTCTTCTGCTGTTCGGCAAACCATAAATTAGTCTTAGGATCCAATCGTTTTTACCTCCACATTAAACATATTTTTAATACCAGAGAGGTACGGCGGCAAGGGCGCAGGCAATTTTCTCCACACGGTGTTCCGCTGCGTCTATTCTAGTGCCAATCAACTCCATATCCCTGGTTTTAAAAGCTTCCCGCAGCATCCTCTCGATGGCTTTCTCCGCATCCGAACTGCTGCATTTTCCCGCATACTCCATAATTACGCCGAAGCTGTTGCTGGAGATACCTACACCCGCAGCCGCGGAAATAACCTCCCCGGGGACATCGCTGACGATGTAGCCATAAGCGGTGGGCACCAATGAACCCGGGGGTATTTCCATGTTTGGGCAGTATACCATACCGGGGGGCAAGATGCTTGTCACCCGCATCAGGTTCAGGTTGCCAATCCCGCTTTTCAACAAGGCGTTGTCAAAAGCATTCAGAGGATTTTTTCCCTCAGCGCTTCCCGCCGTGACAAAATATTTTTTGGGGGCCGGCAGCATTTTTATTCTCCTTAAAAATGTTTTTGCAACAACATACACTATTATACCAAAAGTAAAAAATATATTAACACCTATTATCCTTTCAAATAATTTGTCTTTTAACAACAAGCAGAATAAGAAATATGCCATGGGGACAATATAAAAAAAACCAAAAAAAACGAGGAGGATTGAATCTTGCTAAAAACTGTAATCGGCCTTTTTGATTCGCGCAATCAAGCAGAAAAAGCCGCGTCGGAACTGCGCGCCAGTGGTTTCAAAGATGAGGTATCCATTCTTGCAGCCGATAAGACCAAATCCGGTAAACAGTCCGGTGGCGGCAACAGCGACAATGACAGTCTCATCTCCGCAATAACCCCTGGAGGAAATGATGCCGGTACCGGAGACCTTACTTCCGGAATAACCACCGGTGGAGTGCTGGGGGGTCTGGCCGGTCTGGGACTGGGCGCCGGCGCTTTGGCCATACCCGGCATCGGGCCAATCATCGCTGCCGGCCCCATAGCCGGCATTGTATCCGGCGCCCTTACAGGCGGTGTGGCAGGGGGCCTGGTGGATTGGGGTATCCCTGCGGATCGGGGACAATTTTTCGAGGACAAGGTAAAGGAAGGGAAAGTGCTGGCTTCAGTCCGCACAGATGATGACGAAAAAATAGACAACGCAGCGGATATACTCCGCCGCAACGGTGCCCACAATGTGGAAATCCACATCGCTACAGCGCCCCCCACGTAGAAAAATCCACTAACACAAACACAGGGGGGGCAATCCCCCCTTCCGCATTAACCCCACATATTGGAGAATTTGTTCGCTACAGGAAAAGGAATTACCAGGTTTCCCCAGAACAAAAGATATAATACATCTAATCTGGGGTGGTTTTCTTGCGTATACTAAAACTTGTTTCTTTATTACTGTTACTTACCCTGCCTTTTTTACTCTACAGCCACACTAGTTTTCTGCCTGTCGCGGGCAGGATTGCCGGAATGCCAGGCGATAAGAACCAGTTGATTTATAGCCGGTGTAAAGATGCAGTGACCCTTGATCCGGCTTTTTCCGAAGATGATCAATCCAATAAAGTAATCGCAAATATCTTTGAAGGATTGGTACGTTTTGAGCCCGGTGCGGGTACCATAGAACCCTGTTTGGCGGAAGGCTGGCGCGTGTCTCCCGATGGCCGGGAATGGACCTTCTTTCTTAGAAAAGGTGTGAAATTTCACGATGGCACACCTTTTAACTCCGAAGCAGTCCGTTTCAGCATAGAAAGGCAGATGCCTCCGCAGCGCACAGAAAACGCTGGTTATGCCGACTTTACTTTTGGCATGCTGGAAAATATCAGAACACCTGATCTATACACCGTGCAATTTACACTAAAATACCCCTACGCCCCTTTTTTAAATAACCTGGCTATGTCTGCCGCAGCGCCGATAGTTAGCCCCACTGCCGTTAACGTTCTTGGAGAAGAGTTTGGCGAAAAACCGGTAGGCACGGGTCCCTACCGCTTTAGTAGTTGGGAAAAGGGAAAAAATATTATCCTGAAAGAAAACAGGGACTACTGGGGTAAACTGCCCAAAAGCCCGACATTGATCTTCAGCGTGATCAAGAATAACAGGCTCCGGGCACTGGCCTTGAAGCTGGGATTTGTGGATATAGTCGACAGCCTGACCCCTGCCGATACCAGGTACCTGGCCCAAAAAGGGTTCCCGGTAATTCAGGTGCCCGGACTGGACCTAAACTATCTCGGTTTTTTTACAGACAAAAAACCCTTTGACGATCCTGCGGTTAGGAGAGCTGTCAGCATGCTGATCGATACAAAGCATATTACCGAACTATATAAAGGAGCAGCCATTGAAGCAAACGGCCCGCTGCCACCCGGTATATTGGGGTACAATGCTAATTTAAACCCTATTCCCTACGATCCGGAGGGCGCCGGGGAACTGTTGGCCGGTGCCGGGTATGCCGGGGATTTGCAGTTTGAAATTATAACTTATAATAATCCCAGGCCTTACAACCCTACCGGCGGGGATATACTGGCCGCAACCATCCAGAAGGAGCTGGCCAAAGCGGGTGTTAAAACAATAATCAGATCATACACCTGGGATCATTACAAGGAAGCCCTGTTCAACAAAGAAGGTAATGCTTTCCTGTACGGCTGGATTAGCGATAATGGGGATCCGGACAATTTTCTTTATACCCTGCTCTCATCCTCGCAGATTGAAAACGGGCTAAATACGGCCGGTTACAGGAATAGCGAGGTAGACCTGCTGTTGGCAAAGGCACAACGGGAAAATGAACCTGCCCTGCGGGAGCGAATGTATCGTGACGCAGTTGAAATGATTATACAGGATGCGCCATGGGTTTTTTTGAACCATAGTCTGAGGCTATACTCTACCTCAACTGGAATTACCGGTTTTACCCCCTGCCCGGCAGGCTTCACCCCACTGGACATGGTAAAAAAGGACTAAACTGGTGATTAACGTCAAACGCTCCCGATTCCATGATCTTCCACTAATAACCTGCAGGAGTCTGTAGAATAATATTGGCAAAAGGCTCAACAAAGCCTAAAACCAGCAAGGAGGAAGTATAATGGATCAAATTAATCAACTTCAAAGACAGATTCTGGAATTGCGAAATGAGATTAACACCATCAGTCAGGTTGCGGGTCAATTGCAACGTGCGGAAGCTAACAACGCCGCCCAACTTGAAAGGCTGCATCAACATGAAACGGTTGCAAACCAGCAGCTAAACACCATCCAGCAGCTTTGCCAGCACCTGAACCAGGATGTAAATGCGATTAGCAACGCTGCCCAGCAAGTGACAACACAGATGTATAGACCTATGTCCGGCAGCCAGTTTAACACCCAAACTTTCGGCCAACCCATAAGCGGGCTGCAGGGAACATTTACACCGAATGTATCCGGTCTGAATAATCCCACCCCGTTTGGTGCTTATAGCGCGCAATTTTCACCTTTTGTAAGCACGGGAAGCCGTAACCCTATGCCGGATCAAAATGTATTGCAACAATACACAACGATGCCTTTTACGTCCAATATGATGCCCGGCAGTACATTTAACACACCGAAGGCAGGTATCAGCCCGATCACCGGCGCCAGCAGCATGATGCCGTCTTTCACCAGCCAGCAGCACCTGGGCACAAGTGGTCTGTCAAGCAACCTGAACAGTAGCGCATATATGCCGTATGTGTCCAGCCAAAACAGCTCCATGCCCGGCACAGGCCTGCTCAGCAGCCATGTGCCGCTTTCGACCCCTCAGAACATGTCACTGAGCAATTTTTAAAAAGGGACTGACAGAAACTATCCCCCCTGAACAGGATCAGGAAAAACCCCGTTGGAACCTTGTTCCAACGGGGTTTTTCTTTAAATTTCGATCATTTTTCTAATAAAAGAACATTTACCACCCCTTAACATATATTTACAGTCGGCCTATAATTAGCATATATAATGCTAATTTGGGGAGGGTTAGTAACTTGGCAAAAATATTGCGGGAAGGTGCATCTTATACCCAGCGGGACATTATTGATATTTTAAGTGAATTCTCCGCCTTCAAGGACAGGGTTATAAAAAAATTTAAAGACCTGTCCAGGGAACTGGAAGGCAAAGCCAACGAACATGAATTATGGGTAAATGTTTATTTGATATCAAACGATTATGCGGAGGAGGTAAGCGGCAAAAGGCTCAAGCTTCAGGAACAAATGCAAAAAAACATATCATGATGGGGGCCCCATGGGCCAGGCAGCAGAGGTTTATATTGAATTACAGAATATTTGAACAATTATAGCGGATGAACCTGAGCCGCACTGTCAGCAGGACACCCGAGGGTTGATGTGTCCTTTGGGTTAATGCGGGTTATTTTCATTCACCTCTGGAAACAACCTCCGCGTCTATAGTTTCCCCGTCCCATTTATCCACATATGGGTTTTCAATGTAATAGTTTATTATATAGTCCCCGACCTTATTGCAGGCATATATGTTTACAGCACCGGCAATAAACATGCCGATAACCGGTATTATGCGGAGGAACGCGCGCTGTGACGCACGAATGCCCAGGGCCAGCAACGCCTGTTCAATCAAACGGTTAAATGCCTGTCCGGAGAGACGCCTGACTGTCATGCCGGTGAGACCTTTAGCGGCCACACCGGCGCCTACGGCCGATACCAGCACCCAGACTGCTTCCCGCCTGGTACCTTCCTTTCCCAGGTCGCGGTTGTGCGCAACTGCCACCTCAAGGATCATTTCGGTAATAAAAAATCCCATGGCCGTTATGTCAAGGAACGTGCCAAGGACCACGGCAATTGCTGTCCCCAGTACGGGAACAGCACCGGGCAAAGCAGTCAAAGCCCCCGCAGCGGCACACCAGCGGCTTTTTTTCCTAATTAGCAGCCGGGAAAATTCCTCATTGGAAAGTCTGTTTTTTTTCCTTCTTAGTTTTTCGACCCGTTTTTTAATATCTTCCCTATTAACATGATCGAATGGGTTGAAAATTAGCACCGTTTCAGCTCCAAAAATGTACTTCATGACAGATTCACCGCTGCAAGCCAAATTCCTACTGCTATTATTCCGGAAATCGCGGTTTTTCTTTCCTTTTGATTTGATCATCGTTCCCTTGCGTCTCCGCCAATGTTATGATAAGATTATGATTGCTTTTAGAAATAAATACTCATGGGCCTATAGCTCAGCTGGGAGAGCGCTTGGTTCGCATTCAAGAGGTCAGGGGTTCGAGTCCCCTTAGGTCCACCATTATTTTAAGCCAAAAAGATGCCATGCGGTCAAGGATACATGGCATCAACTTTTTTCGGGGGTGGCAACCCCTATTTTTTATGACTGTTTTCAGGAATTATTTTTTCAGTTTGCCTTCGCTCCTGCTGACGAAGTTGTCGGTTTTAACGACAAAACGTTCATGCATGCCCTTGCCAATCAAATCTACCTGATCCCGCGCCTCGACTGCAAACAGCAGTCTTTTTCCGGCGGCCTCCACCAGGCGGCTGGTTATTACTACTTCCATGCCTACCGGAGTAGCGGCCAGGTGCTTTACGTCAACCCGGGTTCCGACTGTAGTGTAGCCTTCATCCAGATAAGGCGCCACAGACGAAAGGGCCGCCTTTTCCATAAAACGGATTAAAGCTGGCGTCGCTAAAACAGGCACCGTGCCACTTTCATAAACAACTGCCGTTTCCTTTTCATCAACCTTTATCCTGACCTCTCCGGTAATGCCCGGCTTTAATTCTTTTCCCATCATTCCACCTCCATGCCCCTGAAACATTAAATACCACCATTATTAAGATACACCTTTCTTTTTACAAAAAAAAATGCGCCTATAATAACCAGGGTTATTAAAAGACAATAAAATACCGTTACATGGGTATATTAAAAAAGCGCAGGAAAAAGCAGTCATATTCATAATATCTATAAAAAATGGAGGGTTTGACTTGGAACAGCAGTTTATGTTTGAGACACAAGGCGCGGTAAGGGGAACCCGCCACAATGCCCCGCTGACATCTGCGGAGCTAGCCAGAATCTGGCAGGGGAACAGCCATTACAAGATGCTCTGGTGTGTTTTTAAACATTTCTCAAACACAGTAGCTGACCAGGATCTCCGCCTAAATATTGATCAAGCCATATCCATATTTGAAACGCGGATAAACCGCACCGGGGAAATGCTCAATGTGGAAGGGTGCCCGGTGCCGTTGCCGTCAGCGGATCATGATTTAGACTTGGAAGCCCCCCGGCTGTTTACGGATTTATTTTATTATTACTATATCCTGAATCTGGCCCGGATTGGACTCCAGCTGAACAGTATAGCCCTGGCCCGTTCGACCCGTGCGGATGTTAGGGACTACTATAAGGAATCTGTTGCTACAACAATGCGGTACTATAACCGGTTTTCTGACATAATGCTGGAAAAAGGGATCTATATCCGCCCCCCTGTTACTGATACCTTTGAGAAAACAGATACAGTAAAAAAACAGAATTTTTTACGTGGTTTTTTAGGAGAACGCAGGCCGTTGCTTCAATTAGAAATCGATCACCTTTTCTTCGGAATTAATAATAACCTGATCGGCAGCGCCCTGGCGACAGGCTTTCAGCAGGTGGCCCGAACGGGGCAGGTCCGGGCACACATGGCCAGGGGGGCGGAAATCGCTCGAAAACATATAGACATATTCAGTTCAGTTTTGCAGAAGGAAAACCTTCCGGTGCCGATGCACTCGGGGGAATTGCTGACGGATTCAACCACACCGCCCTTTTCTGATAGGTTAATGATGCGGCATCTGGTATTATTAACCGGGATCGGTATAGGCAACTACGCCACAGCCATGGCAACGTCCCTAAGGCACGACCTCAGTGTAAATTATTTACGACTGATAGGCGAAATTGCCAACTACGGTGAGGACGGTGCAAACATCATGATTGAAAACAGCTGGCTCGAAGAACCACCCCGCAAAAAAGACATGCGGGATCTAACAAAGGAACCGGTACACTAGTTTCAGAAGTAACAAAAATCCATCGTAAATAACCGCAATTCAATCCCGTAGTGTGCCGGAACCGGCCCTATGGCACGTTTTCATTATATCTGAGCCTTGTTGCGCAGATGCCAAGGGGATGAATTCATAACTGGTCTGCCCGTTAAATTCTACATAAAGGACCTGGGGCCTGCGTATCAGTTCTTGCTTTAAATTTGTCAGGCGAGCCAGCGCACCCGGGTTCAGGAAATACTTATTACCGATTACTTCGTGGTAGCCGAGATGAGCATGCGCTCCAAGGGTAATGTCCGCCTCTGTAGAAGCGACCTGAGAAATCAGGGTGCAAGGGATCTTCTCGGAAAACGCTCTTGGCAGAAGCATGCCGTGGGTTACATGGAGCGCTATGTCACAGCGCTTTTTTTTAACCATGTAATGATCTTTATTTTTTTGCCGGTCAATGTTGCCGTAAAAATGCTGGCCACTGAGTTGCAGCACACAGCCCCCGTCATCCAGGCATAGTCTTTCCCCTGGCTGTAGGAGTCTGATTAACCCCTGTCTGGCCAGGCTGCCGATGGCTGTATACTCAAGACTATCCAGCCGCTGATTGATCAGGTCGTGATTACCCGCCACGCAGTAAACCGGCAGGTCCAGTTCTCTAAGAAACCAGTGGAACAGTTCTAGGGACTTCCGATCCGGTCGGGGGTTGTCAAAAATATCACCCCCATGAATAATGAAATCGACCTGATATTGCCGGCAGAGGTGCAGGACCTCAGAAAGTTTGACGGATATAGCATTAAAAAAATCATCCCTGCGATTTTCAGGAATTCCGCTGCGTATATGTGTATCGGCAAGATATATTAAACGCATAGCGGCCCCCCAGTGTTTCACATATTTTTACTCCCTCAGGTCCAGGTTAAAATATAGCCCGGCCCGTATCCACCCTCTTTTCATCGTCGGGACCAAGGGAAACAATCAGTTCCTTGAATTTTTCAAAATCCCCTAACTCCATCAATTCAGTGTGGGAATAAAATATTCTTCCAGCGTTGTTCATCGCCCCCCAGGTCAGTTTAACAATGTCTTTATTGACGCCCTTTTTAGTTTCTGTTCTGGCAAAAAGCTTTATGGACATGTCTGAACACCCTTATGGTATTTTTCTTTTAGGCACTTACATTATATCAAGAAAGAAAGGCGTTTTATTATAAAATATATAAATCTACTGATAATTTGCCAGTTAAAATAAGACTGGCATTATTATTACCAAAATTGTGATATCCTGGACCCCCTGGCATATTCTATCAATATAGTTACGGAGATGATCAGCATGGGACTTTCGCTTTTAAACCATGATTCCTCAGAAATAATATTGATAATCCTCCTATTCCTGGGGCTTTTCGGGCGATCGAATATTATCGTTGTATCTTCCTGCTTTCTTCTCTGTGTAAGATATTTCAGCCTGGATCAGGCAATACTTCCTTTGCTGGAAAAACGCGGCCTGGAAATAGGACTCCTCTTTTTAATGCTGCATATCCTCACACCAATTGCCACCGGCAAACTAACAAAAGATGACATGTATTCCTCGATATCAGTGAAGGGTTTCCTCACTTTGTCGGCCGGGGCGCTGGCCACCAAACTCAACGGAGACGGCCTGAACCTAATGAACACTAGTCCAGAAATTATATTCGGCCTGACAGCGGGCAGCGTGACGGGGATTCTTCTTCTGCGCGGCAGGCCTTGCGGGCCGGTGATGGCTGCCGCAGTAACAGCTGTATTCTATAAAATATTCAGTTATTTTCTTTAAGGATCTCTAAATAAGCATTCTGAAAACTATTATCTGGATAAATAATATAACCGGCACACCCAGGCTAAAAATTAGTTTTTGGGTTTTATGTTTTAGTATATGCATACCCAGATAAATTCCTATGGAGCCGCCCGCGGCGGCGAGCAGGAGCAGCCTGACTTCCGGCACCCGGTATTTACGGACGCGGGCCATGGTTTTGTCGTAGCACATAACTAAAAAACAGAGAATGTTAATGGCGACGATGTAAATCAACAAGGATAAAACCTTCTTTGCCTCTAGGACTTTGACAGACGTCATGCATATATGAAATGACTTATGCCCAGACTATGGGCATGGGAATAGTAGCAGTACATGGCGGACTTGATACAAGCCGGGAAAAACAGTATATGGAAATTCTCCAAGAAGCGGCCCTGCGGGGTCATGAACTCCTGCCAAAAAGCCGGATCCAGGCTCTGGAAGCCGTCCTGCGGGTGTTGGAGGAATCCCCCAAATTTAACTGTGGTTACGGTTCAGTACTTAATTTTGACGGTGTCGTGGAAATGGACGCCGCTATCAGCGACGGCATAACCTGCCGTTTTGCCGCTGTTGCCGCAATCCAGGAGGTCCTGCACCCTATTTCAGTAGCCAGGGCCGTACTGGAAAAAACCTCCAATGTCATCCTGGTCGGGGAAGGCGCCGCTAAATTTGCCCGCAAACATAGCTTTCCAGCAGCAAACTGCGTGTCTGATGAGCAACACGAGGCCTGGAAAAGGGCCAGAGAAAGCCTGGCCCGCGGTGAAAAACCAGCCCAAAACTTATACACCGGCCTGGCTTATTATGGTGACACAGTCGGATGTGTCATATGGGACGGCACGGGACTTGCGGCAGCGTCTTCCACGGGCGGTTGCTCGCTGAAAACGCCCGGCCGGGCAGGTGATACAACCAGTCTGGGGGGCGGTATTTTCGCCTCAAAAGCCAGTGCCGTCGTTTGCACCGGCATCGGTGAAGCCTTTATAGAGACCCTGACAGCGAAATATGTTGACCAGGCTATTGACGGGGGCAGTGCGCCTCAGCAAGCTGTAAAGTCAGCCCTGATCAGACTGTATGAGCAAAAAAGGGCTGAAGGCGGCATCCTGGCAATCAACGCCCGGGGCATGGTTGGTTCAGCTTTCAATGCCGGCCAGTTCCCAGTTGTGGTGGTTGTTGACGGCAAATTGCTGGACAACTACCAACCGCTCAACCTGCGTCAGGAACTTTCAATCCACTAGAACAACCATGAGAATGTATATTTCATAGGGCAAAAACAGCATTGTGGCTTCTTTTACATCGTCAACGCCGGATTATGTCCTTTTAGGTTTTTAAAATATTTTCTTCCACCATGGCCGTTGTTTATTTTTTTGTTCTTGCTCTTCCCAATATTTCCTTTCCCTGTCGTCAAACATATGATCATATGCTTCCCTGATCCGTTGGAATGGATCAACCCTGGTGTTATTGTCACTCCCCTTCTGCTGGGAGGACGGCTCTGCCTTTGATTCTGTATATTTGCTGTCTAAAATTCTATTGTAGGTGTCCCGGACATGCCGGAGGGGCTTATCCCACTGCTCTTCTTCCAGCCTCTCAGCATTATGTTCGCTATCGTCTACATATGAATCGTCGGCGCATTCTGAGCCACATTCATTTTCCAGTTTTTTATCGTAACTATCCTTGATATGCTTGGTGGGATCCCTTCCCATTTCTTCTTCCAGGGCGTCTCTGAATAATTTAGCCAGGCCTGTCCATTTTCTTTCGGGCCTGTTATCTCCATTCATACCCTCAAGCCCTTTCGGTAATTTTCTGGTGCGATATCAGGGTATTTTATCCATATAATCCCCTCTTAAAATAGGCATAACCTTTGTTCTTAACGGTTCTGCAAGGTCCTTTACCTTCATTTCATCTATCTTTAGGATATCAACAGTATCAAGCTTTACTAGTTGCGCCAGTTCCCGGGCCGTCAAGCCCTGATTTTTCCGTAGTTCTTTTACCTTCTTATTTTTTATGCCAAACCCGAAAATATTTGTCCCCCCTTTTGCAGCAGCGCTATGCTGCATATTTTATTGCAATTATATCAGATCCGCCGCAAACTATACGAAAATATTCTATAGAAATATTAATCCTGTAAAAGAAAGGTGAATATAACATGTTTATAGAATTTTAGCCTATCTATATAATTCAAAAATGGAGGAAAAAAGATGTCCGGTGTTTTTTCCGCAGATGTGGTTGAGGCAGCTTTCATTCGTAGCGACGGAAAGTGTGAATGCACTGAAAGACACCATAAACATTCCGGCAGGTGCAACAATTTAATCGTCTATATTATGAGAGGCATGGATCTGCCCAGCGGCTGGGAAACCCATCGCCCTGACAGTGACAGCCCGCCAGACGCAGGCAATTGCCGGATACTATGCATGGACTGTTATAAAGGCCAATAAATAGATGACGATATGTGGGAGGCCCAGATGATAGCCATTGTAAAAAGTACCGCCCTGCACGGCCTCGATGGCCGGATAGTGGAGGTTGAGGTCGATGTTTCCAAAGGTTTGCCCAGTTTCGATATAGTCGGATTGCCGGATATTTCAGTCAGGGAGTCAAAAGACCGGGTCCGCGCAGCAATAAAGAATTCGGGGCTGGAATTTCCGGTTAAAAGGATCACCGTCAATCTGGCGCCGGCTGATCTAAAAAAGGAAGGCCCCATCTATGATCTGCCGATAGCAGTCGGCATCCTGGCCGCTACGAATCAGCTTGCCCCGGAACAGTATGGGCGTTTCGCCTATCTGGGGGAACTCTCCTTGAACGGTTCACTGCGCGGTGTCACCGGGGCGTTGCCCAACGTCCTTGCTGCTGTAGGGGCTTCCATAAACAAGGTTATTGTCCCCAGGGAAAATGCCGCCGAAGCGGCGCTGGTTGAGAGCGCCGGTATTTTCCCAGTAGACAGCCTCGCTGAGTTAACCGGTTTTTTGCGGGGTGAAAACGATATAACGCCTTATGTTTTGGATCTTGAGGGGTACATGGGTTCCGCCGCTGGCTGCCCTAATTTCATTGATGTGAAAGGTCAGCATACGGCCAGGCGTTCCCTTGAGGTAGCCGCCGCGGGATCGCATAATTTGCTGATGCTTGGAAGCCCCGGTTCAGGCAAGACAATGTTGGCCCGCCGCCTGCCCGGTATCCTGCCGGACATGACTTTTGACGAATCTATTGAAACAACAAAGTTATACAGTCTGTCGGGTTTGCTCACGCCGGACACACCGCTGATAACCCGCAGGCCTTTCAGGTCACCCCACCATACCGCTTCTACCGTTGGCATTGTCGGCGGCGGCAGAATACCGCGCCCCGGTGAAATCAGCCTTGCCCACCACGGGGTTTTATTTTTAGATGAAATGTCAGAATTCCCAAAAGACGCGCTGGAAGCGCTCCGTCAACCCCTTGAAGATGGCGTGATCACAATATCCCGGGCCAACGCCTCTCTTACATATCCAGCCAGGTTAATGCTTGTGGGCGCCCTTAACCCATGTCCCTGCGGCTATTTTGGTGACCCCCTGCGCGAGTGCAGATGCACCCCCTATCAGGTGCAGCGCTATATTTCCCGCCTTTCCGGCCCGCTGTTGGACCGTATCGATATTTGCATAGAGGTGCCCAGGCTGCAGTATGAGGAAATAAATTCACTTGGAAAACCAGAGGGATCGGAATCTATTAAAAAACGGGTGGAAATAGCGCGTCAGCGCCAGCGTGAAAGGTTCACGTCCGAAACAGAAAAAGGCGCCCGTTTTAAGACCCCGTTCTGCAACGCTCAGATGGGACCAAAGGAGGTACGCCGCTACTGTAAAATGACCGGGGAAGCACAAGCCCTCTTCAAAAATGCCTTTAAAAAACTCTCCTTGAGTGCCAGGTCCCATGATAAAATTTTAAAGGTTTCCCGCACCATTGCGGACCTGGAGGGAACAAAGCTAATTGAACAATCCCACCTGGCTGAGGCCCTCCAATACCGCTCACTGGACCGGCTCTATAACTATTAGCAAAAAGCCGCAGATATAATTGACGTTACATTAATTTACTGAGATAGTCGTACATCTTTTTTCCGTCTAAAAATATCTCCCTGGAGATTAGTTCATCATTTACAAATACATTGGTAGAAGACAACAGGTTATAAGCCTTTGCCTCCTCCGCATCATTTTTGTAAATATTAACCTCGATTTTATTGCCTAGTTTCTCCTTCATTTTGTTAGCTATGCCTATAGCCAGACGACAAGTGTTTCAGCTCGGGCTTCCACTGTGGAAAACAATCATGTTAGTCATTAAACCAACCTCCCAAGTCAATGTTTATACATGTTTTATTCGATAAAAGATACAATTTTCCTGCAAATAAACCTTTCATCCGCGAAAGCATTCCTATGTTAAACGTATCGGCGCCATCGTAAACAGCGATTTTTTATAAATCGGGTCAAAATTACAGAGGCAACAGATCTTTACTTTGCTAAAAATACTGTATATAATTGAATATAAGATGTATTGTCACTGGGTTTTTTGGGTTAGGTCTATAAGTAAACATTCTAGATCGGCGGTTACAGGGTAGTCGCCGAATATTTTTTAGCAGTTTATGAAAGGTGGCTTGAACATTGTCAAGGCAAATATTCATTACTGAAAAAGACAAAATAAAGTTACAGAAATTAATAAATGAGGCAAAAGAATTTCACCCGGGCAATGAAATATACCTGAACAACCTGGAACAGGAATTGGACCGGGCGCATGTAGTAGCTTCAGAAAAAATTCCTCATAATGTGATAACGATGAATTCAAAGGTATTGTTGAAAGATACGGATTCCGGTGAAGAAATGATTTACACGCTGGTTTATCCCAACGAGGCAAATTTGATGGAGGATAAAATCTCTGTGCTGGCCCCTGTAGGTACGGCAATCATCGGTTTGCGTGAAAAGGATGCCATCAACTGGAAAATACCCAGCGGCATGGTCAGGCTGGAGGTAAAAAAGATTCTCTACCAACCGGAGGCGGCAGGGGATTTTGATTCGTAAAATAGTATGTTGAAGATCATAAATAACATTCTAGAAGGCGTTTACTATATGATCCAGCCTGCTTACCCCGCCTTCTATGTCAAATAAAATGCCAATCACGTCAAACCGGCAGCTGCTGTCGGTTTTTCCATGTGCGATCAGGTAATGCCAGGCCAATTTCCTGAGTTTATGCTGCTTGCGCATCGTAACGCTCTCCTGGGGCAGACCATATTCTGTGCTGCTGTGTGAACGCACCTCCACGAAAACTATTGCTTCTTCATCCAAAGCTACCAAATCTATTTCACCGATAGTGCATGTATAGTTCCGGCAAATTACCTTATAACCAATGCTATTCAGGTATTTATAAGCTTCTTCTTCTCCCTTTTTGCCAAGTTTTTTTCTTCGCACCGTCATAGCCGCAGACACTCCCGAACGGGCCTGTAGCCGATCCTATGGATTGGACAGGGCCCATATCCGGCCAGCGCCTGCAAATGTTCAGGCGTGCCGTAGCCTTTATTACGGCTAAAGCCGTATTGGGGATAAAGTGTGTGGAACGAATCCATCATGCTGTCCCTGGCAACCTTGGCTAGAATAGATGCTGCCGCTATGGACGCGCTTAAACGGTCTCCCGCAATAATTGGCGTTTGCGGAATTGCCAGGTGCTTGATTTCGAAACCATCCACAAGTATGTGGGCCGGTTCGACGGCAAGGCCCCTAACAGCCCTGACCATGGCTTTCAGGCTAGCCTGGTGAATATTTGCATAAAAAATCTCCTCAACGGATGAGACACCAACAGACCAGGCCAGGGCGGTTTCCTTGATCTGTTTTGCAAGAACTTCCCTTTTAACGGGTGCCAGTTTTTTTGAATCATCCAGGTTTACCAGGAGCGCGCCGTCGGGCAGGATTACAGCAGCCGCTACAACCGGTCCGGCCAGCGGGCCACGGCCCGCTTCATCAACACCGGCGACGGGAAAATATCCCTTGCTCTTCAAATCTTTTTCGTATATAAACATTTTGGCGAGACGCCTTATTTCGAGCGCCATCACGTTTTCAGTATGTAATAACCTCTTGAAAATCTCCTTGACACCTGCCCTGCTGTCTTCTTTCAGGGCCAGCCTGAAGGCGGGGCTTGACCCGGCCGGACCAGCGGCAATTTTTTTTATTTGGCTAACAGTTAATTTAGATATATCCAAGACATTCCTCCCGGTTCAATATCTATATAATTTCTTCATAAAAATAAAAAGTCCTTGACGCGGCGCCTTTATAGGAAAAATATTTAATTGACATCCACATATCTGCTTGTTATGCTCATTCAAGAGCATCAAGATATACAGAAATTACAGTATAAGGTGTATGTAAAAACCAGACACCTGAAAGGGAAGGCGGGCGAAATTTTATCATGCAAACACCACCATTAGAGGAAATGTTGACAAACTATCATCAAGAATTTATGCAGATTACAGTAAAGGCGGACGCCGTAACCCTCAATACGCCGGGCAAAACTGTTTTAAAACAGGTCCGGGAAAAAGGTATCCCACTGGTTAATAAATGTCCACCCCTTGTAAGGGTGGAGGATTTTTTTGCCACCATGAAACAGGTCGCCGGGATAATGAAAAGCTTTATGCCTGATTTGACTGCGGAAACGGAACTAGTAGAATCCGCTCTGCCTGCTGATCCAGATGCCCGGATGGAATTTACCAACATGGCGTTTACACCGGGTGCGGATTTATTATCGTACCTGAAGAAGGACCTGCCGCACGAAACTTTCGGTTTTTTATTGGACCACACTGTTAAACCGTTTATGAGACAGTACACTGTTATGGCAAGCAAATATTTTGATCCCGAAACCTGGCTGAAAGGGATATGCCCTATTTGCGGCGGCAAACCTGCCATGGCATTGCTGGTAAAGGAAAATGGAGGCCGTTACCTGTATTGCGCTCTTTGTGATATTAAATGGCGCTTCCACCGCCTCGGGTGTCCCTACTGCTCAAGCCCCGAATCAAATTTCTTCACTGTAGAGGGAATGGAAAAGTACAGGGTGTATTATTGTGATCAGTGCCGGGGCTATATTAAAACCATAAATGGTCCCCAAACCGGGGAAGCAGAACCGGATCTTCTTTGGGAAGATATAAATACAGTACAGCTTGATGCTCTGGCCATGCGGGAAGGTTATATCAACGAGTAGGTTAGAAAGGGTAAGAAATGCCTAAAAATACGGAAGAAATGCCCGTAATGGAGCATATGGAGGAACTACGGCGCGTTTTTATAGTCTCGGCAATCTCTACCATTGTGCTTGCCATCGTGGCCTACTTCTTTATTGATCAGATCTTGGCGTTCCTTATGGAGCCACTGACCAGGCTTGATCAAAAAGTGAGCTTCCTTGGTGTTACCGAGCCAATTTTTGTAAAACTAAAGCTGTCCTTTTTCACAGGATTTTTAGCGGCATTGCCTATTATTTTGTGGCAGTTCTGGAGTTTTATTGTACCCGCGCTCAAAAAGAATGAGAGAATTTCTTTTACCTCATTTGTTATCATTTCTTTCCTGTGCTTTATGGGCGGCGTGGCTTTCGGTTTTCTTGGCGTTTTCCGCTACGGCGTTACTTTTTTGCTTCAGTTTGCTGGTCCCACCCTGGCGCCGATGCTGACGATTGATAAGTATATTTCTTTTACCATATCCTTTCTTTTGCCTTTCGGTATAATCTTTGAATTACCGTTAATCAGTTACTTCCTGGCCAGGTTTGAGTTGATCAGCTACGCCTTCTTTGCTAAAAACAGGCGCTATGCAATACTTGCGTCAGTAGTCATTGCAGCAGTGATCACCCCTACTCCCGACATCATCACCTGTTTAATCGTCAGTGGCCCGATGTACCTGCTTTTCGAGATCAGTGTTCTTGTGATCCGTATCACTGAACGCAGGGTCGCTCGCAGGAAAAAAAGGAGACAAATGGCTGAAATGGCGGACGCGCATCCGCAGCAACCCTAGGGGGATGAATTATGTGTTTAATGAAAAATATTTAACTTATTTGCAGGGATAAACACACAAATACAGAACTATTTATTATGATTTGCAATTGCTAATTATTGTTGCCGGCTATTAATAGCTCTTCTAACGGGTGCTAACTGCTTATGCTAAAAAAGCTTACGCGGCCTTAATGAAACAACGAGAGCAACCGCTGTGAGAGATAGATAACAGCACAGCGTAGCTTTCGCAATTTTATAGATATAGAAGGGGGTGAAGTTCCAGATCAAAGTTCCGAGCCTATTTATTTGAGAGGAAAGGGTAGAATTTTTTAATCAGTATCTTTTCCGAAAAATCTCCGAACCTGGCGATCTAAAGCCTTGGGCTATGATCTCCAGGTCGTTAGGGTATGCAGGGAAACCGGTGTGCCTCCCGGACTTGGAAAGGAGATCAAGCGAGATGACTGAAAACGCGCATTTTATGTCAAAGGAGGTCAGGTTTGTGAAGCAAAAAGTCAGTCGTCGCGATTTTTTGAAATTTTTTGGTCTGGGTACCGCCGGGACAGCACTTCTTGGCGGCGCGGCTGCAGCACCGGCTCTTGCCAGCACAGCAGCAGATAAACTCCCCACTTTTGAGTTGGGTCCCTTGAAAATTAAAAATACCAAAGAAACTGCTTCCGTTTGTGCTTTTTGCGGGTGCGGGTGCGGACTTATTGTTTATTCTGAGGGAAACAAAGTAATTCATATTGAAGGTGACCCGGACAACCCCAACAATGAAGGTTCCATGTGCTGCAAGGGTATTGCCCTCGGTGAAGCCAATACAGTCGTCGATCCCAAAAGCCGCAACAGGGTAATCAACAAACAAAGGTTAACCGATGTGCTTTACCGCGCGCCAGGCAGCAACAAATGGGAAAAGAAGAGCTGGGACTGGGCTCTTGCTGAAATAGCTAAAAGAGTAAAAAAAACCAGGGACGAAAATTTCGAGGAAATTGACGAGAACGGAGTCGCTGTTAACCGTACCCAGGCTATCGCCCACCTGGGCAGCGCGTCTTTAGACAACGAAGAGAACTATATCCTGCACAAGATGCTGCGATCGCTTGGGGTGATCAACCTTGAACACCATGCCCGCCTCTGACACTCCTCCACTGTGGCCGGTCTTGGCCAATCATTCGGAAGAGGCTGCATGACAAATTCTTTTACGGATTACCAGAACTCGGATGTGTTTCTGATGATCGGCGCCAACCCCGCGGAAAACCACCCGCAGGTAATGCGTCATTCAGGTATTGCCAGGTTCAAAAGGGGAGCAAAAGTGATCGTGGTCGACCCCCGGGTTACCAAAACGGCGGCTCACGCCGACATCCATGTCCGTATACGTCCCGGTACCGACATCGCGTTTCTTTACGGCATGATGAACTACGCTATCCAAAATAACCTTTATCATCATGAATATGTTGTAAACTACACCAACGCCTCTTTTTTAATCAACTCTGATTTCACAATCAAAGATGGCGTTTTTAGCGGCCTTACTGATAAGGACGGCGTTTTTAGCTATAATATGTCCACATGGGATTACCAGAAAGACGGGGACGCTATCAGAAAAGACCCGTCTCTTCAAGATCCTAACTGCGTTTTTCAAATTTTAAAACAGCATGTCGCCCGCTATGACATTAAGACCGTCTGCAGTATTACCGGAGCGCCGGAGGAAATTTACAAGAAAGCCTGCGACCTGTACTGCTCGTCGGGACAACCCGGCAAGGCCGGCAACCTGCTTTACGCTATGGGAATTACCCAGCATACTTACGGTACCCAGAACGTACGGGCAACAGCCATGCTGCAGCTGCTGCTGGGCAACATCGGCATTGCCGGCGGCGGGGTGAACGCCCAGCGCGGTGAATCAAACGTGCAGGGCTCCACTGACATGGCCATGCTCTACAACAACCTGCCGGGCTACCTGCCGATGATTGAAGCCAAAGCCCACCCCACCCTGAAAGACTATCAGGCCACAACCCCCAAAGGAGGCTACTGGACCAACAGGCCCAAGTTCATGGTCAGCATGCTGAAAGCCTGGTTCGGTGACAAGGCCACACAGGAAAATGATTTCGGCTACAACTGGCTGCCCAAGCTGGACGCCAAGGAACACTCGCACATGGCGATATTCCAGGATATGGCCGCGGGTAAGGTCAAAGGCTTTTTCGCCTGGGGACAAAACCCCGCGGTAGGCGGTCCCTCTTCCATATATGGCAAGAAGGCCCTGGAAAACCTGGAGTGGATGGTCGGCGTCGATTTATTCGAAACCGAGACTGTTTCCTTCTGGAAACGACCCGGTGTCAACCCCGCCGACATAAAAACCGAGGTATTTTTACTGCCGGCGGCCTTTTCCTACGAAAAAGAAGGAACTGTGGCCAACAGTTCGCGTTGGATCCAGTGGCGCTGGAAAGCGGTTGATCCGCCCGGAGACGCCGAAAGTGACCTCTGGATATGCGATCGCCTGATGAAGGCCATCCGCAATGAATACAAATCCGGTGGAAAATTCACCGACCCAATATTCAACATGACCTGGGACTACGACATTCCCGGCGAAGAAGAACCGGATATCATTAAAATCGCCAACGAAATAAACGGCTACACAGTTGCGGACGGTAAAATTCTAAATTCATTCGCCAACCTTAAAGATGACGGTTCTACCGCCAGCGGTGTCTGGATATACACCGGCTACATGTTTGTCGACCCGGCCCTCAAGGTGCCCGCGTCTCAAAGGCGCAGCCGTGAGGACAAAAGCAGCCTGGGGATTTATCCAAACTGGTCTTTCTCCTGGCCTTTGAACAGGCGCATTGTTTACAACCGCTGTTCATGCGATCCTTCCGGGAAACCGTGGGATCCCAAAAGAACCGTGGTGGCTTGGGACGGTGAGAAATGGATCACCAACGATGTGCCGGACTTTGGGTTTAAAGATGCCGCGACTGGCGCTTTCACAACGCCGGACAAGACTGCCGCCGCGCCTTACATTATGAACGTCGAGGGCGTTGGGAGAATATTCTCGCCAAGCGGTGTAAAAGACGGGCCTATCCCTGAGCATTATGAACCAGTTGAAAGTCCGTTCAAGAACGCTATGAGCAAACAGCAGAACAACCCGTTGTACACCAGGTACAAGGGTGATTTTGCTAAGCTGGCGGAGGTGGGAAGTCCGGATTTCCCCTATATCGCTACCACCCACAGGTTGGTGGAACACTACCAGAGCGGCATTGTTACCAGAAACTGTCCCACCCTGGCGATGCTCATGCCCGAGATGTTTGTTACAATATCACCGGGCCTTGCGGGAAAAATTGGAGTTAAACCGGGGGATATGGTCGCTGTGAGTTCCATCCGGGGTGAAATCAAGTGCAAGGCAAATGTCTTGCCAATCGTAAAACCGCTCAATGTCCAGGGAAAAGAAATTGAAATTGTTGGAATCCCCTGGCACTGGGGTTATCAATCACTTGTTCCGGGCGTGACGGCAAACGACATCACCCCATTTGTCGGCGATGCCAATACAATGATTCCCGAATCCAAAGCTTTCATCTGCAATGTAAAGAAGGTTTAAGAGAGGAACTGCCCAATCTCTTGCAGAAATCGGAGGTGTAAAGATGCCCAAAAGTGTATTGGTGGACGTAACCAGAT
>CAYMJG010000035.1:0-25585 GCA_964390855.1 uncultured Eubacteriales bacterium
CAAATGAAAGACGGCGGGACGCCAGAGATGTGTTTCCCCGGCGTCGCACCGTAAATATTATTTATCCGCGTTAACTGTATCCGACGTTGGCTCTTACCGCGCTCTCTGTTACCGGTGGAATTTAATATACACCTTTTTCCCAAATAATGTACCTTCGTTAACATTGGCCGGGGTATTGGTATTTTGCCAGCAGACGGTTTCCCAGCCGGGGAAGGCGCTGTCCGGGTCATCTAAAACGACCTGCAGATCCTTTATGGGCGGCTTGGTTTCGTCACGGGTTGCCCATAGAAAGATATAGTTACGTTTCTTTTTATCCCATACATCAACCATTGCACCCTTGTTTAAGCCGTCAAATAGATAAGGATCTGCATGATCAAACAGGGCATGGTTGGCGTTGTGTGTCCTCCATTCACCACCCAAAGGAGGAGAAGGCGGCTCTTTATCCGAGTACTCCATAAATAAATCTGTGATGGGAGGAGAGGCCCAATCTGCTATCTCTGTCCGCAGAAAGGTCAGGTAGATATAGTCCCCCAGAGCACTCTCATTTAAGTCAATTGCACGCATCTGGTAACCGCCGGGGCAATTTTTTTGTGCCTCCAATTTATCTTTGTGGGCTACGAAACGAATTGCGGTTACGTATTTTTCCGTCGGCCATTTGTTCCCCTGTGCCAGGTTGAGCTTATCAAATTCAGCTTTTAGGTAGGCTTTCCTGCTGGAATCGTTGCTGGAGTCGTTGCAGAGCTCCCAGATCGGAATAAGCGCCCGGGTTGTTTTTTTGCCGAAATCGACCAGCGCCCCCCGGGATTCCAGGGTTTTTTCCCAGTTAATCAGCGCCTGGGGATCGGAGAGGTTAACTTCGTAGAGATCAGAGCCGCCGTAGCGATGAAATTGAGTATCCTTGTTTTTAGAATACTCTTTTTCATTTTTGATCTTTTGATACTCGGTACTGGCACTGGCGCCAAAGACTGCGACATTAAAACTTGCTTTGGCGGCCATGGAGAAGTTTTCAAAACTGGTTGAGGCCGTGGAGTCAGCGGTAACGCTGTAATCAACCCTACCGCCTGTAACAGTATCTACCAGGACATAATGGCCGAAGGTATCAAAAAGATCGGCGGCAGAAATGTTTTTATTGTTGATCCATTCTTTGGCGTCGTCGGTGAGGTAGGCCTTTAAGTTATCGGCAGTCGGGGTCTTCACATATACGCCATATACTTTTTTAATATGGCTGTGGGTGGCAAAATATTGATCGGTTTTTTCGGTATAGCCTTTGGCAAAATTCGTGGATACCGAACCGCCGAAGCCCATAAAACTCCCCCCGGCGCGAGCCTTGACCGACATGCTTTCACTGTATTCTTTGATGGATCTTTCTACGATGGAAGCTGAATCGTACTGATCATAATAAACCCGCGCCATCCTCTGGGCTTGGATGAGTTTCTGTGTATCCAAAACCTGCTCTTTTAAAGAATTTACCGAGGCATATTCGTCGAAGACATTATAACCGCAACCGACGCGCATGACCACGGGAATATCCGCTTCACTTAAGGTTACCAGGTATTCTTTCCCTTTTGCATCTTTGGCCCAGGTGCCCTGGAGTGCTTTGGTATCATCGGATTTCAGATCAGGTTTTAGGGTAATTTTGCCGGGATCCAGAACCATGTCGGGTATTTTGCCGGGAACTTTACTAATGTCGGTTACCTTGCCGGGAACTTTACTAATGTCGGGTATTTTACCAATGCCCGTTGACGAATCACCGCCGGTGATGGTCACGTTTCTGGTCACCGGATCCCACTGCACACCGCAACCCAGGTTTTCGGTGACAAAGCGAAGTGGCAGCATAGTCCGCCCGTTGATGATCAAGGGTTTTACATTGGCATTATCAGGATCGATGGCAACGGATTGTCCATTGAGCAGCGCATTGCTCTGCCCTATCCACAGCTCTAATTTCGTCGATCCCAGGGAAACTGTGACCTTACGAGTGTCATCATCCCAGCCGACATCAGCACTCAAAGGGGTGGCGGCAAACCTGATAGGCAGCAAGGTACGTCCCTCGATAATGGTCGGGCTGACATCCATGGCTTGAGGTACGCCGTTAACGGTATAGGTACTGCTGTCGATAGTAAAAATCAGCACCGTATCCGTCGCCGGGTCAGTTGTTTGCGAGTTGTTATCAGACAGCGATATTTTCGACGGGTCAATTGGCAAGTTAAGCGCCAAGGCAGTCATAGGCGAAAACAAGATTAAAATCGCCATAAGGCACGATGCTGCCAATGCCCATGCCAGGGCCTTACGGCGCCCGGGGCCTGGAACAGTATTCATTGAATTTACCTCCTCAAATGATCAGTTTGAACATGTTATCAAGCTATTTACTTTAAGGAAATTCTTTCTCCTAATTCCTTTGGTGCGGATTTATTGGCCGCTTCTCGTCGTGCCTGTTAAAAAACATGTCAGAAACCCATAACAAATTGATTCTATTGCGGGTCAATGCGCCTTGCTCGGGTTATTACTTAATTGATGAGCAATTCTAAATTCTCGACCGCCTTGGCGCCTGCCGCTTTTAATATATCCCTGTTTTTCTCATCACTGGTATTTCCCACGGCAATGACCATATAGTAATCTCCTGCCAAAACATGGAGCCCCGGAGTGGCTATAAACGCCTCATCTCCGATCCCCTCAATCACAACCAGTTCTTCCTCGAAATTATCTTTAATGACTTCAAACATGGATTTTGGCGTTATTGCAGGATTGGGATTTTTCATAAAGGCCCGCTGATTGAGCGTCACCTGCAAAAAACGATCTGCAGCTTCTCCCGAAAATTCATATATGCATTGTTTCATGCCCACAGTTTCCTGCTCGCTTTTTTGCACATTCGCTACGGCCGCACCGATCAGTTCCTCCGCCGCTTCTTTTGCAATGAGCTGTTCGGGTTCTATCACTGGCCCGGAAATGGCGCTTTTATCGGAAGTATTGTTCTTACCGTTGTTGTCATCCTCGGAACATCCCGCCGCTAAAACCGCGAGCAAAACATAGATCAGCATGATCACAACAGTTCTTTTCACATCTAACCCCTCCCAATTACCATTGCACGGTTATTGTCAACCCATAGTTCCACCGTCTCTCCATCCAGAAAATACCGAATCTTGAGCCGTCGCTTCCCGGCTGTTAACGATTTGATCGGTGTTTAAACACATACTCAATATCTTTACAGATTGCCGTTATAAAATTGGGGCTCTCCCACCACTATTTTCATTTATAACATCATTCCTGCCGCCGATCCAGACAGTATTGGTAGCACTTTCGTAGTCCACCGGCGTGCCCGCGGCTTCTTCAAGAACCGCCCGGACCGGCAGATAGGTTCTGCCGTTGTAGATGATCGGCTTGTAATAGTCGCCTGTGGAGGGATCCTGCGGCGTCCAGTCCTGTCCGTTAAGCTTCAATTTAATGCTGTTGCTCAGCACCGCCTGTATGCCCAGATCGTTTCCTGCCGCGACAACACCTGCCACAACTCCCATTAAAAAAATGCTGGTCAAGAATCCCGTGATAAACATTTTTAAATTCTTACCCATATTCCTCTCCCTTTCAATATTATGGCAAATGCATCCGGCATCGTTTTCAAACACCTCCATTCCGCGAGCCATTGGTTATCCGACTTTCCAAATCGTGCATAAGTTTGCCTTAATTTTTAGGTTACCTTAATTTTTCGTTCCCCTAAAGCTACAAGTTATAGTAGGTAAATATAAAAATGCCCCACCAATTCTGGTAGGGTATGCACAAGTCCGATGAACACTCTTGGTTTTCTGAATGGGACAAGGGGACAGGTCCCTTGTCCCATTCTTGTCCCATTGAAATATAAACCTGCCTTTGGTCAAGTTGTTGGTTGGGGCAGGAGGTCTGTCCCTTTTACGAAACGGTGTGTTAAAATATCACCAGTACTATATTTTTTGAGGGGTGTAGATGACGTGGATAGCAAGATAGCGGATGTAATTGGAATTAGGTACGCGCCAGTTGCGGTGATTTTTACCGATGTTAAACCAGAGCCGGCCCTGCAGTTCAAGGAGGGCGCCCGGGGCTGTGTGGTGTCCATGTTAAACGCCGCCGCCAAAGGGAAAACCGCGGTATTTGACAGAAAAACCTTCGGCTGCCCCGGCGGGGGGACCGGCTTGGGCTTCGGCAACACCTACAAGAATTTCCCCGGAGGCATAGAGTATTTCCTTTCTACAGGCAACAAGGAGCTGGCCAACACTGACGCGGGCAGGAACATTTTAAAAAACATGCCGGCTTTGGAGCATGGGGAGCGTTATGTAAAAAGCCCCGGTATAGCAAGAAAATTTGCCGATTCCCTGCCGTTTGTGGATGTGCCGACGAAATATATAGTCTTTAAGCCGCTGCAAAGCCTGTCGGAAGGCGAAACCCCCAGGGTAATCATTTTCCTGGCCAATCCCGACCAACTGTCGGCGCTGGTTATTTTGGCGCATTATTCGAGTGAAACCAACGATAATGTGATCGCCCCCTTCGGCGCCGGGTGCCACAGCGTTTGTTTATTGGCGTACAGGGAGGCAGAGGCCGAAAAGCCCAGGGCTATTATCGGCCTTACCGATATCTCCGCCAGAACGCACGTGGGCAGGGATATTCTCTCCTTCACGGTGCCGTACAAGATGTTTTTGCAGATGGAGTCGGATGTGGCCGGCAGTTTTTTAGAATGTGATGAATGGCTCAAGGTACGGGAAAGAAACAACGGCAATTGACCGCCGCCGGGGGTGGGACAAGGGGACAGGTCCCTTGTCCCACCCCCGGTATGCCCGGTATGTCAACCGGTGGCCATTCAGGGTTTGAAGGTAAGCTGGGACGAGGGACCTGTCCCCCTGTCCCATGGGCGGCAGCCTCAGTATCGAATACGCCTCACGATATCCGGAGCGGGTCAGGTCAATGGTCCTCTTTGAACCCGGCGGCCTGGGGGAAAAGGTCAATTTGCAGTTTATTACCTGGCTTTATACAAAAATCCCCGGCATGCTCAGGATGCTCAGCAAAAGGTATATCAAGCTGGATCACGCTGGTATGAAAAAGCTGCTGGCCTCCATTTATGCGGGCGGCGCCCGGCCGGTGGACCCGGACAGGCTGGCGTCCATCCTGCAAGATGAGGTGAAAGGGAAATATGAATATGGCGAGCGGGATCTGGACGACTGGCAGCTAAACATGATCGGCCCCTTTCGCTTAAAGTGGGACCTTTTGGACAGGATTCCGCTGCTACGGTGCCCGACCCTGTGGCTGAGAGGGGCAGAGAGCGTCCTGGTCAAGCAGTGGGAGATGGAAAGGGCGGCAGGGCTGGCGGCCGCCGCTGGGGTAATAGCAGAGCTAAAGGTGATTCCGGGGGCCGGGCATCTCTTGCCCCTGGAAAGGCCGGAGCAGGTGAACGCAGTGGTGAAGGGGTTTTTGGACGGGGTCGTCTTAAACCCAGGACATCATCGTGAACCTGCCCGCCCCGCCCCGAATAGTAAAACCGGTGATTGATGGGGTTCATTGATGATAAAGTGCGGACAAGGATGGGCTATTTTGCGGTTAGGTGTGCAAAATTTTAGATAATGCTCAAGTAAATGGGGATTTCTCTCCAAATACCTGGGCATTAACCCAAATTTTGCACAGTTCTAGATGAAAATTGCCTTTTATCCCAGGAAAATTGGGCACTACTTCAAATTTTGCACATATTGCAGCATAATTTCAAGGTGCGCCCGCAGGCTCCCTCTTAATGAAACAACGCCATCAAAAATAGTATGGCTATTTGGCTTAAGGCAATTAAAATCAAAGGAACGGATAAAACCAAGAGCCACTTCTTTTGCGTTTCCAACCCTTTGGCCAACATGAACATTCCCAAAATAGCCGTTATCAAGATACCCAAAATGCTCACCAGGTCACCCCCTCTAAATGGCAGTTTCATCCTATAAAAACTGGCCCCATGCGCCAATTGGCGCCTCCCCCGGGCAATAAGGCCCGGGGGATATATTATCTGCTGCATCTAATTCTACCTCAAAAAATGAAACGGTGTGTTGCAGAACATTTTGTTTGCAGCGCGCATCAATCCTAGAAGTAAAATCGGCAAAATCCTTCCTTTACTGGTAGGACTTTCTGTTTATGTGGAGAATGATGGAAGGGGACAAGGGGACAGGTCCCTTGTCCCACCAGGTTAGGTTTAGGTTGTTAAAATATGCTGCACGGGTGGGAGGAAAATGCCAAGATATGCGCGTAGGAAAAGCGAAACTGGAATATACCACATCATGCTGCGGGGGATAAACAGGCAGGTCATTTTCAAAGATGATGAAGACAGAGAGAGGTTTATAGACACAATAATGTATTTTAAACCGGTCAGCCAATTTGAACTGTATGCTTATTGCCTGATGGACAACCACATTCACCTGCTGGTGAAAGAGGTTACCGATCCGGTTTCAATGATTATCAAAAGGATTAGCAGCAGCTTTGTCTACTGGTATAATCAGAAGTACGAGCGGTGCGGGCATTTGTTTCAGGAAAGATTTAAAAGTGAAGCGGTGGACAGTGAGGCTTATTTTTTGACAGTACTGAGATATATCCACCAGAATCCGGTTAAGGCCGGTTTGTCACAAAATATCCTGGAATACAAGTGGAGCAGCGCCGGGGATTACCTTAAAGCATCAACAGTAGTAGATAAGGCCTACGCCCTGGAGATGCTTTCTTCAGATAAGACCAAAGCAGTTGAACTGCTCATAAACCACATGAATGAGGATAACGAGGATAAATGCCTTGACAATGATGGACAACAAAAGGTGTCGGACCCGCAGTTAAGACTGCATTTTGCTGAGTTTGGCGTTACGGACATAGACAAACTGAGACAGTTCGAAAAAAACAGGAGGGACGAAGTAATCAGGGCTCTTAAGGCGCTTGATGGCGTGACAATAAGGCAGTTGTCCAGGATTACCGGGATCTCCAAAAGCGTGATTGACAGGATTTAGGGACAAGGGACCTGTCCCCCTGTCCCAGGTGCGGCTTTAGCCGCACTTTTTTGTTGGGCTGAAGCCTGACCTGCATTGACCGGCATGGGCGGGGGGCTGTTGTTTTAAAACAAATTGCATATATGCGGGCCTGTTGCAAATAATAGCAAGAAGAGGAGGTGTTTACTATGCCGCAGATTTTCTGCAGTGTGAACAACTGCCATTACTACGGGCAGGGGAATTTGTGCAAAGCAGATCAGATCCTGATTACTTCCGACACTATGTCGCAAAATTTATCACCAAACGTTGATGCGCCCAATGCGTCCCAGATTACTCCAACACCGGTAGCCAAATCACCGGAAACGTGCTGCAAGACATTTGTGCATAAAAACGATTTTCATCAAAATACAGACGGGGTTACGAAAAATTAAGGTGTTTAAACCAAGGGGGTGAACTATTGGATACATTTGTAGCAGTGGGCAAAAGCATCCCGAAAAAGGAATCATGGGATAAGGTAACCGGGGCGGCTATGTATAACACTGATTTTAATGAGCCCGGTCTTTTGCATGCCTGGCTGGTGACCAGCCTGCATGCCCATGCTCTCATTAAATGGATAGACAAGACAAAGGCTGAAAATTTCCCCGGCGTGCTGGCGGTGGTTACCGGGGACAGCCTGCCGCTCCTGGTGGGGCCGTCCCTGGAAGACCGCCCGCCGCTGGCGTTGGACCGGGTCAGGTATTTCGGCGAGCCGGTGGCCATTGTTGTGGCCGACAGCCCGGCGGGGGCCAAAGAGGCCGCCGGGTTGGTCCACGTGCAGTACGAACCCCTGCCGGCGGTAAATTCCATTGAAGAGGCCCAGGACATGAAGGCGCTGATCCATGAAGGGCTGGCCGCATACCGCAAATTAAAACCCGACGAGATCTTTCCACAGCCCGGCACCAATTTCGCCAACCATATTAAAATCCGCAAGGGGGATATGGCCAAAGGGTGGGCGGAAAGCAAGGTGATCATTGAAAGTGTAGTCAACCTGCCCCAGTCCGTCCACGCGGCGATGGAACCGCGCAACGCCCGGGCGGAAATTAAACCGGACGGGAAGGTGATCATCCACACGTCCACCCAGGGACCTTTCAGCGTAAAAAAGGAGCTGGCTCACTATTTTAATCTTGAAGAAGGCCGGATTATCGTCCATGTCCCCCTGGTAGGGGGCGCCTTTGGCGGCAAGGCGATCACTCAGCTGGAGATCCTGGCCCTGATGGCCACCCGGGCTGTGCAGGGCCGGCCGGTGAAACTGGTGGAATCCCGGGAGCAGGACTTTACCTCCTCGCCCGGACAGATGGGTTTGGACGCCCGGGTAAAAATAGGCGCCGACGGGGCCGGTTTGATCAAGGCGATGGAAATTACTTACCTGGTCAATACCGGGGCCTATACCGATAACGGCACGAAAATGACCCGGGCCATAGCAGGGGACTGCACCGGTCCCTATAATGTGGCCAATGTCCACTGCGACGCTTACTGCGTCTACACAAACCAAACCTATGTGACGTCTTTTAGAAGCTTTGGCCGCATATCCTACACCTTTGCCGTCGAGCGGGCGATGGATAAGCTGGCCTTTGCCCTGGGCATGGACTCCCTTGAGCTGAGGAAGAAAAACGCCATTGGACCCGGTTGCTTTACACCCACCACAGTTAAATTGAACCCCAGCAATATCGGCAACCTGGCCGCCTGCCTGGAACGAATGAAAACACTGTTCAACTGGGAAGAAGGGGTGCGGGTTGAAGAGGGCGGCGGCAGGGTCAGGGCCAAAGGGATCAGTTGCCTTTGGAAAACTTCCAGCAGCCCGCCCAACGCCACATCGGGAGCGATCATCACCTTTAACCGGGACGGCAGCCTCAATTTAAGCGTCGGCGCCGTGGAAATCGGCATGGGCACAAAAACCTCCCTGGCCCAAATCCTGGCGGAAAAATTGCGGATGGATGTCAATAAGATCAACGTGGTCATGGAAGTTAACACGGAAACCAGCCCCACCCACTGGAAAACTGTGGCCAGCATGACCAATTTCATGGTCGGCAACGCGGTTATGGAGGCGGCCGGCGACCTGATCAAACAGCTCCGCCGGGTGGCGGCGGTGGCCCTCAGATGTCCTCCCGAGGTCCTGGCGGTGGGCGACCAAAAGGTATATATGAAGGCCGATCCGGAAATGAGCGTTAGTTTTAAGAACATTGCCTTCGGCTATGAATATCCCGACGGCAGCTCCGTGGGCGGGGAGATTATCGGCCGGGGCAATTTCATCATGCACCACCTGCTGCCCCTGGATAAGGACACCGGCCGGGGCAGGCTGGGCCCGGCCTGGGCGGTGGGCGTCCAAGCCGTGGAGGTGGAGCTGGATACTTATGACTATAACTATAAGATATTGAAGGCGGCCTCGGTTTTCGATGTGGGCAAGGTGCTCAACCCGATGAACGCGGCCGGGGTGACCATGGGCGGCATGTGCATGGGACTGGGTTACGGCAGCCGGGAAGCCAACCTTTATGACGGCAACGCAGTGCGGCTCAATCCCCAGCTTCGTACCTACCACCTGATTCGTTTTGGCGAAAACCCGGAGTACTTGGTTGACTTTGTGGAGACCCCTCAGGTTGACGCCCCCTACGGTATGCGCGGTATCGGCGAATACGGGATTTTCGGCATGCCCGCCGCCCTGGCCAATGCTCTTTCCGCGGCAGCCCAGGTTAACCTCGATTTTACACCGCTGACACCGGAAGCAATCTGGCAGGCGAAAAGGGAGGCAAGCCTGAAGGCCATGTTTTCATGACCTTCGCGCTTCCAGAAAGGAATGGTCATAACAAATGATACCTTTTGATTTTGCATATTACAAACCGTCCACGGCCGGGGAAGCGGTCAGTTTATTCCATGACCTTGATTCCCAGGGAAAAAACCCGATGTATTACGCCGGGGGCACGGAGATCATCAGCTTTTCCAGGCTGTATCAGCTTTATCCCCAGGCAGTGATTGACATCAAAGGCATACCGGAATGCCATGTGCTGGAGTACCGGCAGGACAACCTGGTTATCGGCGCCGCCGTAACACTGACACAGATACAGGAGTCTAATTTCTTTCCCCTGCTGAGCTGGTGCGGCGGAAGGGTGGCCGACCATACCATCCGCGACAAAATCACCCTGGGGGGCAATATCTGTGCCCGGATCCCCTACCGGGAGGCCGTCCTGGCCCTGTTGGTAGCCGACTGCGAAATAGTGATCGAGGGAAGAAGCGGTCCCAGGCGGGAACCCCTGGTACAGGCTTTCAATCAGACGCTGCGGTTGGGCAGCGGTGAACTGTTGTTGCAGGCGGTGGTAAACAAATATTTTACGGGTCTGCCCTTCTACAGCAGTAAGCGCACTACCGACGGCCAAGTCAATTATCCCCAGGATCGGGTTGGTTATCCCCTGGTTTCCAGCGCCTTTGTCAAAAAAGACGCAGGCGTCAGCGCGGCGTTCAGCGGGGTGTGCGCCTTTCCTTTCCGCTCGCCGGAACTGGAAAACATTTTGCGCGACGGGACCGTTTCCATTGAAGAAAGGCTGGACAGGATTGTACGGCATCTGCCGGGACCGGTATTAAATGATATGGAGGGTTCCAGCGACTACCGGGAGTTTTTATTCCGCAATACGATTAAAGACGCCCTTGAGAAATTGGAAGGAGTGGACCTGGTTTGTTAGAGACTGCTGTTAAAGACGCGGCGCCTGCCGGCTTTACAGGGACAAAATTCCTTGAAAAAGGACTATTGGAG
Organism: uncultured Eubacteriales bacterium; assembly: GCA_964390855.1. Classification (GTDB taxonomy): domain Bacteria; phylum Bacillota; class Desulfotomaculia; order Desulfotomaculales; family Pelotomaculaceae; genus Syntrophopropionicum. The sequence continues at coordinate 10,738 of CAYMJG010000035.1, forward strand.
CTGAGCGTAAACGGTGAAAAAAGGAGCGCGGTGGCCAGGCCTGCCGACACCCTGCTGGAAATTCTGCGCGATCAGCTCGGCCTTACCGGGGCCAAGCCCAGCTGCAAAAATGGTGACTGCGGCGCATGCACCGTGCTGCTGGACGGGTGGCCGGTAAAATCCTGCCTGATGCTGGCTGTGGAGGCGGCAGGCCATGAAATCACCACAGTTGAAGGCTTGCACGGCACTCCCATGCAGCAGGCCTTTGTAAAGGAATTTGCTTTTCAGTGCGGCTACTGCACCTCAGGTTTTATCGTCAATGGCCACGCGCTGGCGCAAATCCATCCCGGCGCGGATCAGGCAGTGGTGAGGGAATGGCTGCAATCCAACCTATGCCGCTGCACCGGGTATGAGGAAATCGGCAAGGCCGTGCAATCGGTCCTGCCCGGGAAAAAATAAAAGGCGTACCGCGTGTAAAAAATTAACCAAACAAAGCCCTCAGGCCGGCCGGCGTACCTGAGTGCTTTATTTTTTATTTTTATATGATCTTCTTCTAGATCCAGCTATCCAATCACTCACATTTGCACTAGAAAATGAATAACCTGGATTTAAAAGAAAAATAGTTGCAGCATAATAGTATTTGGGGTTATATGCCAAAGATGGCGCCTTGGTGTAGCAAGCGTCAAAAAAGCGCAGGAGGTGATAAATTGTTTTCATGAAAATACCAAGGGTAACCAATATTTGGTCCAAAACGATAGAAAATGAAGCGGGGGCAATATGCTCACAGGTAGTTATTGAGTCCACCGGCCGTTTTTCAGCCGTAGTAAGACAAGAGGATGGAAAAATTATAATGGAAGGCGCCTGTGTGGCGGCTAACATGCCCGTTGGGGAGGTTGAGGTGGATGACGGGCTAATCGGCAATATTTATTTAGACCAAACTGATGATGATCATATAAAGGTTTTTATAGATAACAGACATCCTGCGGAATTCAAGTATGAAGTCGCCGGCGAACTGCCTGTAAGGCTAATCATCAACCTTGGGAGGGAATCCATCAGCGAGCTTTTCCGCGACAAAAGAATAGTTATTGATCCCGGGCATGGCGGTGCGGACGCCGGCGGCCGCGGGCCTGTTAACCTGTTGGAGAAAGACGTGGTTATGCCTATTGCCGTGAACTTGCAGGAACTGTGCCAAAAGGCCGGGGCCGAGGCTCTTTTAACGCGGCAAGCAGATCGGCCGGTTTCCTTAAAAGAAAGGCGCGAAGCGGCCGTAATTTGTCAGGCTGACCTTTTTGTCAGCATCCATACCCATGCGGATCAGGACAGCAATGTGGGTGGGGTGGCGGTAAATTATTCGCCGCAAGGTCCGGAAAGCGCCATACTGGCCCAGTTGGTTAAAGATGGACTGGTAAGGAAATTAAAATTGGCTGATCGCGGCATAAAAAGATTAAAAACCAGCAGCGCAACCGCTCCTTTCCCGGCCGTGGAGGTCGAGGTGGTGACCATTACCAACTGGGTGGAAGAAGGATTGTTGCGCAGCCCGACCGTACACATGAAGGCCGCCGAGGGGATCTTCAACGGGGTGAAGGACTACCTGGCCGGTCAATCTGCACAATAGGGGTGATGGCGTGATTAGGGCGCGGATACCCATTCGCACACATGTAATTACAGAGCAAGACGATATTGTTGAGGTCGTTAAGAAATATACGGGAAAAATTGCTGAGCCCGGCGATATTATCAGCATAGCGGAAAGCGTGGTGGCTATTTCACAGGGGCGGGCGATACTACCGGATAGTGTTAGGGCAGGTTTTTTAGCCAGGTTTCTCTGCCGCTTCCCGGGCAAAGACGGCAGCCTGGCCACCCCCCAGGCCATGCAGCTGGCTATCTCGGAAACCGGGAAAATAAGGATCCTACTGGGCGGCGCCGCCGCCCTTTTGGGCAGGCTGGTGGGGCGCAGGGGGGATTTTTACCGTGTGGCCGGGCACCACCTGGCGCTCATTGACGATGTGGCCGGGACGATGTGGCCCTATGAGAAACATATCATCCTGGGCCCCAAAAATACCCGGCAGGTTGTGGAAGCAATTAAAGAGGCCGTAGGCGCCGAGGCGGTCATAGTGGACGTAAATGACAAACGCAACGTGGACGTCCTGGCTTTTTCCAGCGGTGTTGACGCCGCGGGTCTAAAAAAGGATCTGGCTGACAATCCCTTCGGCAATGACGACCAGCAGACCCCGATTGTTATTTTGAAAACCGGGTGATGAATGTCAGGTTAAACGATAAGTTAGAGGGGGTTAACAAAAATGCTGCCAACACCCAAGAAATTTTTTGTTACGGCCGGCAGCGCCGCGGGGGAAAATCGTTTAAATTCCTTTGATAATGCACTCTTAAAAGCGGGGATAGGCAATTTGAACCTGCTCAAGGTGTCCAGCATCCTGCCCCCGGGGGCCCGGTACTGCCGGGAAATAGAGATACCGCCCGGCTCGCTTGTGCCCACGGCCTATGGCCGCATCATCAGTGATGTCCCCGGTGAAATAATATCTGCTGCGGTCGGGGTGGGCCTTTCGCCGGATACCTTTGGGGTGATCATGGAATTTACAGGTAAATGCGGCAGGGCTGACGCCGAGGAAAATATCAGACAGATGCTTGAAAATGCTTTTAATGCCAGGGATATGGAACTTGTCGAGGTTAGAATAGCCTCAACAGAGTACCGGGTGGAGACAATCGGCTGTGCCCTGGCGGCTGTGCCCCTGTGGTACTAAAGCCACCCCTCCGCCTTGACCGGACACCGCTTCCGGCACGGATGCAGGCACTGCAGGTGCCGCTTCAGCCGCACAAAGGGTAGCCACAGACGAAACCACAGTCATTGCGGGGTTTTAGGTCCATTACAGGAGTCTAGGGAAGATAAAACAATTTAAACCGGATCCCGGCAAAGTCCCTTTGGGGCTTTGTTTTTTTATTTCATAATAAAAAATTACGGTTGCGGAAACCGTAATGCATATAAGGAAATGATCCATCGGAGGTACAAGACATGAAAAAATTTGCGCTAAAGTCCTTTTTTAAAAACATCCGTCAGGCTCACTGCAAGGTTGTATTCTGGGATGGCGAGGTGGCAAATTACGGCGTGGGCAACCCCGGGACCACAATTGTTTTCAATGAAGCGCCCGAGTTTAATTTGGAGGATCCGGTGCTGGCTTTCGGCGAGGCCTATATGGACGGGACAGTTGATTATGAAGGTGACCTGGAGGAAATCATCAGGGTGGCCGAATTAAATAAAGATCAGCTGGCCAACACCGGTTTGGGGGGTAAGGTGTTCTCAGCAATGAAAGCACTGAACAAGACTGTCTCCAAAGAAAAACAAAAGGAAAATATTCAGCACCATTATGATTTGGGAAATGAGTTTTTCTCCTTATGGCTGGACAAGACCATGAGCTATTCCTGCGCATATTTTAAAAACCCGGGGCTGTCCTTGTACGAGGCCCAAATCGCCAAAATTGACCATACCCTCAAAAAATTAAACCTGCAATCCTGTGAGCGCCTGCTGGATATAGGCAGCGGTTGGGGCTGGCTGATCATCAAGGCAGCGGAACAATATGGAGTAAAAGCGCTGGGCATTACACTCAGTGAGGAACAATGCAAGGCCACCCGGGAGAAAATTGATGAAATGGGACTGGCTGATCGGGTGGAGGTGCAGTTGATAAACTATCTTGACCTTGACGAAAATGAACACCAATTTGATAAAATTGTCAGCATCGGCATGTTTGAACATGTGGGCAAAGAAAATTTGCGCAATTATATGGAGAAAGTGAACAGGCTGCTGGCGCCCGGCGGGCTCTCCCTGCTGCATTCGATTACCGGTATGGTGGAAAAGGGGGTTAATTCCTGGATAGAAAAATATATTTTCCCCGGAGGTTATATACCGAGCCTGCGTGAAACTATCCGGCTGCTGCCCGAATATGATTTCCACCTGCTGCACGCCGAGAGCCTGCGCCTGCATTATGCCATAACGCTCGATCATTGGTATAAAAACTTCAAAGAGCATGTGGGTATCATTGAACAAAAATTCGGCGAACGTTTTGTGCGCATGTGGGGATTGTACCTGCGCGGGTGCGCCGCTTCATTCCGGGCCTCCGGCCTGGATGTGCACCAACTGCTGTTTTCTAAAGGACTTAATAACCGGCTTCCCCTTACGTTCGCATATATATATAAGGAGTAGACAGCCCGCTACGGTTCCCGTGAGCGCTTGTTTTTATAACAGCGCCGGGATAAATTTGGCCAGGAGGTAAACGTCCCCATTGTCGGCCACTATCCGGTGTTTGACGTTTTCAGGCGCCACTATGGAGACTCCCAGCCGGCAGGCAAATTTTTTACCGGCTAACTCGCCCTGCCCCACTCCGCCGACAATATTGATAAACTCAACCTTATCCTGATGTACGTGCTCACCGATTTCAAATCCGTCCTTAATCCGGAGCAGGTGGCAGCTGAATTTGCCGCCGGATGAATCCCCTTTTACCAGGTGTTTTAAGAATACACCGGTAAAACTGGGGTGTGGGTGCCATTCCAGGTCTGCTACGTCAAGATCACGATTAGTGTATACTACTCTACCTTCATTCAGTTCCCTTACAATTTCGTTCATTATCCAACCCCCCGTATATCAGCGTGCATTTTTCATAAATTATAACACATCTGTGACTTTAAATATTCACATATCCAGCTAGTTTTTGTTATAATTCTACAAATGTATTCTTTTAGCACCTTATTGAAAAGAGATGATGCTTTATGAACAGGGCCGGGTGGCGGATTCTTCTATCTGTATCCTTGATCATTCTTTCCGGGATCTTTTACCTGCTGTACTATTTTATATACACTGACATCCGGGGTATTCTCACCTGGTTTCTTATGTCTGTGGCCTTTCTGCCGATCAATATACTGGTTGTGACACTAATCGTTGAGGGTATTATTAATGAGCGGGATAAACGGGCCATACTGAAAAAACTGAACATGATTGTCGGCGCTTTTTACGGTGACGCCGGCTCTGAATTACTAAGGCTGCTTGCACCATTTAATACCGATGGGGCGCAGTTCAGCGGGGAGCTAATATTTAATGGGAACTGGACCGGACTGGAGTACAAAAACGCCATTAATAGAGTTAAAAACTATGATTACCGGATTGACAGCCGCTCGGGTGATCTGGCCGGTTTAAAGGTTTTTTTAAGCAGTAAAAAGGATTTTTTGCTGCGGCTGCTGGAAAACCCGAACCTGCTGGAACACGAGACATTTACCGATCTCTTGTGGGCCGTCTTTCACCTGCACGACGAGTTGAACCACAGGGTCGGCCTGGACGATCTGCATCCAGCTGACTACCGCCATATCTCCAGCGACATGAAAAGGGCTTACATGCTGCTCCTCACTGAGTGGTTGATCTATATGAAGCATTTAAGGAACGATTACCCATACCTTTATTCACTGGCCGTACGCACCAATCCCTTTAACCCGGATGCCTCGCCCGAGATTAAAGAATAATGTCGCCCCGTATTATTCTATTGGGCGGGGCCATAATAAAACTAAAATGCGGAGGTGGGTATATGCAACTGGCGCCTGGAGAAAGATCAATACTTTCCTATTTTCCGACGAGCACTGTGGCGGAAAGGGCCGCTGAGGCTCTGAAAAATGCCGGCATTGGGGAAATTCAGGTGGATCGGGTATCCCGTTTCGGCGCTGAAATAGATGAACACGTCAACACACCAATCAACAACTCCACCACGATTACAGGCCCGACAATTTTTTCATCTGCAAACAGGTTTATGGATGACGACGTTAGGGTGCTGCTTGGCGCCGACCCCTCCGTCAGCGGGTACGGCGACACGGACTATGGTGTGGCGGGGAGAAAGGGCTTCCTGGTGACAATAGTAACCAATGAAAAAAAGCTGGATCAGGCTGTAGAGATCATTGAGCAGCACGGCGGGATTGTGTGAAATTCCCGCGACCCTAATCGGGGATACAACCCGGCCAAAAAATAATACCCGTTAAAGGGCATGTGTTCCCGTTCTGCAGACCCCGCATTATGCAAGTATAAAGGTTGCCAAATCCGGTGGCGTGTCACCGCACCACCGGGTTGCAGCCTTAAGGCGCGTGTCGCTTGCAGTAGCGGTTATCCCACAAAGGTGTCAACAACCCCGTCCCCCTGACACCTTTTTTTATGCTCCTTCATTTCCCCGGGCAGCAGGAATTGCCGGCATAATGTCGAACATCTACATGTTTATGGCAAATAGCCACTTTTATTTCAGGCTTTTTTTGGATACAATGGAAGACAGGCGGCCGGGCCGGCTGCTGTAGACTGGGGGGTTTTTTTTGAAAAGGGTGGTCAGCGTTAGCCTGGGTTCTTCCGGGCGTGACCATAAAGTAAATATTGAACTGCTGGGAGAGGAACTGGAGATTTCCCGCATAGGCACCGATGGTGATTTTAACCGGGCGCTGCAGTTGCTCGGGGAACTGGACGGGCAGGTGGACGCTATCGGACTGGGCGGTATCGATGTCTATCTGTTTGTCAAGCAGAAACGTTATGCCATTCAGGACGGCCTGAAACTGTTGGGGGCAGTCAAGACTACCCCTGCGGTGGACGGCAGCGGCTTGAAAAACACCCTGGAACGGAAAGTAGTCAATATGCTTGCCCGGGAGACGGACCTGCTGAAAAAGGGCGCCCGGGTGATGATGGTCAGTTCGGTGGATCGCTTCGGCATGGCCGAGGCGCTGGCTGAAGAAGGCTGCGACATGACCTTTGGCGACCTGGTATTTACCGCGGGCATCCCCTACGCGATAAAAACAGTGGAGGAGCTGGAGGAGATAGCCAACAAGCTCCTGCCGGAGATTACCAAGATGCCTTTTCATCTGATCTATCCGACCGGTAAAAAGCAGGAAACCCAGGATGAGGCAAAGGTTAAAAAATTCACCCATTACTACCATGATGCCGATATTATTGCCGGGGATTTTCATCTAATCCGCCGCTTTATGCCGGCGGGTATGAACGGTCAGACAATAATCACCAATACTACCACCAGCTCCGACATCCTTTTTTTACAAGAAAAAGGGGTGGGCACACTGGTGACCACCACCCCGGAATATGGAGGCCGATCTTTCGGTACCAACGTCATGGAGGCCGCCCTGATAGCAATTCTAGGTAAGGCGCCGGAACAGGTTACAGCGCAGGATTACCTGGACCTGCTGCACAGGCTGGATTTCCGCCCGCGCATCCTGAAACTGTTATGAAATTTCCGGGAAAGCCCGGTCAATAAGGGATAAATGCCAGATAATAGAGGGAGGGAAAACATGGCCGCACATGAAGAGATAAATGAAGCTCTAAGGGATTTTATGAGGAGTTTTAATAGTAATGACCGTTTGAGGTTGATGAATAAGGACTGGAATCGGGTCGTGCTCGTCAAAGCCACCGACGTTGAATCGGTACATACCTGGATCTTAAAAAACGGCACACTGACACTGCACGAAGGATTAACTGCCGACCCGGACTTAACTATCATTTCCGACAGTGAAACCCTGGCTGATATTTTTTACGGCGATGTCACGCCGATAGAGCCGTATAACAATGGTACGCTGCGCATTATCGGTACGGAAGACGATATTACCAGGCTGGATTTTATCTGCCTGATGATCTGGGGTGAATAAGGTTGCAGCTAAAAAGGGTCCTCACCCTGCGCACAGTTGTCGCTACCAGCGCTGGCCTTACATTGGCCAGTTCGTCTTTTGTGGCGGCGGTGATGGTGGCCAATTATGTGCTCGGTGACGCCGCCTGGATCGCCATATTAATCGGCGGTGCGCTTTGTTTCCTGGCGGCTGCCTGCTTTTCCGAGCTTAACGGCATGCTGCCCACGGCCGCCGGCATCCGGCTCTACTTTAGCCGGGCCTTCAACGACCAGGTATCCCTGGTTGTTTCCCTGCTTTATATGCTGATTGTCGTCGTCGGCGTAGTGGGCGTGGAAAGCTTCATCATTTCCCAGGCGCTGCATGAGGTGATCCCGGCGATCCCGCCCTACTTCTGGATCGTGGCTATGCTCCTGCTGGTTACCGGCATGAACCTGCGGGGGGTCAAAATGGCCGGCGCCTTTCAGGATGTGGTTACCTACAGTCTGATTGCCATACTGGTCAGCCTGGGCCTTTTCGCCCTGTATCAGGCTGGTTTTAAATTAAACGCTCCCCTGTCGCCCGGCGGTGCGTTGGGGATTATTAACGCCGTGGCCCTGGGCGTATTCCTCTTTGTCGGGTTTGAATGGGTAACGCCGCTGGTTGAAGAAGTCACCCAGGCCAAACAGATTCACAGGGGAATGATGATCGCGCTGGGCGTCCTTAGCGTGGTTTACGCCATATTTACTACGGCCATGACTGCCGTGGTGCCGAAAGAGATCCTGCTGGCCGCGCCGGCGCCCCAGTTGGTATTCGCCCGGACAGTGCTGGGCGGCTTTGGCGCCTCCCTGATGATCGTGGTGATTCTGGCCACTTCCATGAAAACATTCAACGCCGGGATAATCAGCGTTTCCCGTTTCATGTACGCCTCCGCCCGGGAGCACGTCCTGCCGGCGGTTTTCAGCAAGATCAGCATGCGCTATTTTACCCCCTGGGTCTCCATCATCACCCTTTTTTTTATCGGCCTGCTGGCAGCCGGGCTGACCACCCTGACCAAAAATTACATGGTACTGGTTGGCCTTGCCGCAGCTATGGAGTCGATCGTGTACACGATGTCCGGGCTGGCGGTAATCAGCCTGCGCCGCCGGGAGCCGGACATGGAACGGCCCTACCTGATCAAGGGCGGTTACCTGGTGCCCGGCGCCACCGCGCTGGTGTTTGCAGTATTGGCTGTAGCCGTCCTGGCAACCGACCTGACCGCGCTGCTGTATATGGCCGGCGCCTTTGTGCTGGCGTTCGTTTATGTTAAAACAGCCGTACCCCGTTTAAAAAAGAAGCATGAAGCCCGCAGACCGGCGACCAGACGCCGGCGCCCGGTACCGGCCGCGACCGGCGGCAGTGAGAAAAAATAGGCGGAAGGCGGAGGGGATACCACTTATCTTTCGGCAACAACCAACAACCGACAACTGAATTTGTAAACGCGGCTTCAGCCGCATAATAAGGCCGGAAAAAACCGGCCTTATTCTATTGGTCGCCCCAAGGGTAAATTTGTTCTTTTCAGCACTGAAAAGGGAACCATTTGTCGCTTCCGGCCGTCTAATTGACAAGAGGCAGTTCCACAAAATAGCACAAACATTGACTGCAATAAGGTTTTCATGAGCTGGACCCTGACTCTGCAACATTTTTCCTGTGGTTCTTTTTAATGAAATAAGAGGAATTGACGGGTAGTTTGTTGAAATTTAATACTTAATTTTCTTAAGTAGTTAATCCGTTAATGGACGAAGGGGAGTTGAGAATGATCCTACGATACCGTTTTCCGGGAATTCTTTTGATTATGCTGGCTTTGTTCCTGTCCCTTGGATTCTTGACAGCCGGCAAAGCCTTTGCTGATACTGCTGTTGTCGCCACAGACGTGCTTAATGTCCGGGCCGGGCCGGGCACGGACTATAATTTGGTCACCAAGGTGGGCCTAAACGAGCGTTTTGCAGTCATGGCGCAGTCCGGCGACTGGTATTGTGTAAACCTGCCCTCGGGGCAAAAGGGCTGGCTGGCCGGCTGGCTGGTGAATATTGAAAAGGAGCCGGTGCAGGCGGCTCCGGCTACCAGCACTACGGTCAAGGTAAACGGCAATGCCGTGAATATCAGGAGCGGGCCCGGCGCCGGTTATAGTGTGGTTGCACAGGTTAATTCCGGCGACGTGATGCCGGTATTGGGCAATCAGAATGACTGGTACAACGTCAGGCTCAGTTCCGGGGGTACGGGCTGGATTGCCGGCTGGCTGGTGACTGTTTCGATCACCCCTACAGCGCCCATCGTGCCCGCACCGCCGCCCAGCCGGTCTGATGCAACTACCGGCAGGAATGCTGTGGTCACAGGCAGTGTTGTCAACGTGCGGGGAGGGCCGGGTACTGCGAACAACGTGATCAGCCAGGTTTTTCAGGGCAACAGCCTGGCTGTCCTGGATCAGTCCAATGACTGGATCCGGGTGGCGCTGCCCAATGGAAACACCGGCTGGGTGGCCGGGTGGTTGGTCAGCATGCAGGCAGCTCCGAGTTCTTCACCGGCAACCCCGGTAAATCCCCCGCCTGTCAGTCCGGCAAACCCACCGGCAAACCAGGGCGACAACGGGACGGCCAATGTCAGCAAGGGACTCACGCTTACAGCCAGCAACGCGGGCGCTAAGACTACCACTGTAGTCAAGGCCGGCGGGCCGTTTAGCTTTACCCAGTCAGTTTTAGCCAACCCCGACCGCCTGGTGGTCGATTTGAAAGGAATTGTGCCCGGGGATCTGCCCCTGGCCACCAATGTCAATTCGCAAACGGTGAGCCAGATCCGTACCGGTCATTTTCAAAAGAACCCCGATATCACCAGGGTAGTTTTTGACCTTAAAGGCGGCGCCCTGTATGATATTTCAGTTTCCGGCGACGGCAAAACCTTGACTGTCCAGACTTATATCCCGGATATTCAAGGCTCTTATAAAGGCAAGATCATCGCTGTAGACGCCGGACACGGCAACCCTGACCCCGGCGCCATCGGAAAACAGGGAACGAAGGAAAAAGATATTACCATTGATATTGCCAAGAGGGTGAAGACACTTCTGGAAGCAAGGGGAGCGAAGGTAATCATGACCCGTGCGGGTGAAGCGGAAGTTGGCCTCTATCAGCGGACAAGCATCGCCAACAGCGGCAAAGCGAACATTTTTGTCAGTATCCACATGAACGCCAACGATAACCCCGCCATTGGCGGCACCAGCACCTATGTATACAACGGCGCCAAAAACGCCCGGGTGCAGGAAAGCGAAAGGCTGGCCGGATATATTCAGAGTGAACTGGTCAAAACCCTGGGATTGCGTGACATCGGTGTTAAGTACGATAATTTTGCTGTGCTGCGCACTTCCGAGATGCCGGCAGTTTTATGCGAACTGGCCTTCATATCCAATATCCCGGAAGAAAAGTACATGAATACCGATGGTTTCAAGAACTCTGCCGCCGAAGCTATTGTCAACGGGATTGGCAGATACTTCGCTGAAAAAAGGAATGCTTGAGAAAAAGCAACACAGCATATGGCAAGACACAGTAAAAAAGCGGCAAATCAAAATAACAGACACGTCCGGCTGTGAAAACAGCCGGATTTTTGTTCGCAATGAACGTTTATACCCTGTAGGGCGGGCTTCAGCCCGCCAATCCATCTTCGCAAACGAATGTTTATACCCTGTAGGGCGGGCTTCAGCCCGCCAATCCATCTTGCGCCATGCAACCACACTGAAAAAAGGCGCGCCGCCCGTTCCCCTATCTCCCGGGGAAAAGCCCCCGCAGAAATTTTCCGGAAATATCTTCCGAAAAAGAGGAACACCGGCCAATCCGGGGAATATAAAAATGTAAAAACAGCCGGATTTTTGTTCGCAATGAACGTTTATACCCTGTAGGGCGGGCTTCAGCCCGCCAATCCATCTTCGCAAACGAATGTTTATACCCTGTAGGGCGGGCTTCAGCCCGCCAATCCATCTTGCGCCATGCAACCACACTGAAAAAAGGCGCGCCGCCCGTTCCCCTATCCCCCGGGGAAAAGCCCCCGCAGAAATTTGCCGGAAATGTCTTCCGGAAAAGGGGAACGCCGGCCAATCCGGGGAATATTAAAATGGTTGCCGGATGATTGTTGACGACGGTAGCCTCCGGACAATAGTCCCAGGCAATGGAGATAAACACAACTTTTTGCCGGCGCCGGGGATAATAACATAAGACTGTGAAAACCAGGGGAACAAATTGGGGGATGGTATCATGAAATTGACTGTACTGGGCTGTTGGGCGCCCTATCCCAGGGCGGGTGGGGCCTGTTCGGGCTATTTGCTCCAGCAGGACGGCCTGAATATCCTTTTAGAAGCCGGCAGCGGCAGCTTGAGCCGGCTGATGAATGTCATTGACTTTCGCCGCCTCGATGCCGTGATTATCTCCCACCTGCACCATGACCACTACTCGGACCTTTTTGTGCTTCGCTACGCCATTGAGGGCGGCAGGCGCAACGGCGGCAGGGATAGACCGCTGCCGCTATTTCTCCCCGGCGCCCCGGCGGATGGGTACAGCCAACTGGCCGGCTATGATGGAGCCTTCATTGCCACGGCTATTGAAAATCTGCCACAGGAGTCCATGGGACGGGATTTGATGGCCTACAGCCTTCCCATCGGCGGGCTGAAGTTTCGCTTTGTCCCCTCTAAACACCCCGTGCCGGGATATTCCATTGCCGTGGGCGAACCGGGCGGCCTGGTGTTTTCCGGCGATACGGCCCGCACCAAAGCCATTGCCCTTTTAGCTCAAAACGCGGCCCTTTTCCTCTGTGAGGCCAGCGGACAGGACAGCGACGCCGAAGCCATGGAGGATATGCACCTGACAGCCGGACAGGCCGGGGAACTGGCCAGGGAGGCCGGGGTAAAGAGGCTTTTGCTTACCCACTTCTGGCCGGAATATGATCCCGCCGTGCTGGGCCGGCAAGCGGAGAAAACATTTAAAAACCATGTTGAACTGGCCAGGGAAGGGGAAACCTACCTGATTTAAGGGGTTGCCGACAGATAAGTAACCTACGGGGTTATATACATATGACCCCGAGGATAAACGAGACCACTGTTTAAGGCGCGAGGGCTGGGTTTAACCGGGCCCGGGGGGAATGAGCCCGGACAATAATAAGAGGCGGACCTGAGCCGCGTTGTAAACCTGCAGGTCGCTTGAAGGGCGAATTTGTTCTAAGGAAAGGTACGGTAAAATAAGGAAGGAGACAACAAATGCAGCGAGTTGACGGGAGGCAACCGGCCGATTTGAGGCAGGTCAGCATCACCAGGAACTATACCAGGCACGCCGAGGGTTCGGTTTTAATAGAAATAGGAGACACGAAGGTGATTTGCACCGCCTCGGTAGAAGACAGGCCGCCCCAGTTTTTAAAAGGGACGGGCAGGGGCTGGATCACCGCTGAATACGGCATGCTGCCCCGCGCTACAGGTGTACGGACACAAAGGGAAGCCGCCCGGGGCAAGATTGGCGGCCGCACCCATGAGATCCAGCGCCTGATCGGCAGATCCCTGCGGGCGGTGGTGGATCTGGCCGCTCTGGGTGAGCGCACCATCTGGCTCGATTGCGATGTGATCCAGGCCGACGGCGGGACCCGCACAGCGTCGATCACAGGGGCTTTCGTGGCCCTGGTTGACGCTCTGAATAAATTGAAGGAACAGGGTGTGGTAAGCCGCCTGCCTGTAACGGACTTTGTCGCGGCCACCAGTGTTGGCCGTCTTCAGGGGGAAATAATAGTTGACCTTTGCTACGAGGAAGACTCGGCCGCGGAGGTAGATATGAATCTGGTGATGACAGGCGCCGGACGTTTTGTGGAAATACAAGGAACAGGCGAGGAAGCGTCATTTACCCGGCAGGAAATGGAGGGCATGATCGACCTGGCGGCCCGGGGCATCGACAGCCTTATTTCCTTGCAAAAGGAAGCGCTGGGGGAGACGGCGCTGACTATTGGCCACGCTTGAGAAGCCTTTGCCGGGGCAGCAAACCTGCCATTGACGGAGACAGAAAAGAAGCCCGCTAATGGCGGGGATGATGTGTTTTCTACAGTCTGAATGGGAACATTTTCTACAAAGAAGGGGATGTCAGCGGAATTGAAACTGGTTCTGGCTACCAAGAATGAAAACAAGGTGAAGGAAGTGGCGCAATTCCTAGCGCCGCATGATATTGAGGTTATTTCTTTGAGCGATTTCCCCGGTATGCCGGAAGTTATAGAGGATGGCCAAACATTCAAGGAAAATGCCGTGCTCAAGGCTACAAAGGCTTGTATGTTTACCGGGCTGGCGGCCCTGGCCGACGATTCCGGCCTGGAGGTGGACTGCCTTGACGGGCTGCCCGGCATCCATTCCGCGCGCTTTGCCGGAAAAGACAAAAATGACGCCGGGAACAATAAAAAGCTGTTGGAACTAATGGCCGGGGTCCCGCTAGAGCAACGTACGGCCCGCTTTAAATGCGTCATGGCGGTGGCCACCACCGAAGGCTTTGTTTACAGCACGGAAGGAACCTGTGAAGGTGTTATTGCGAAGGCGCCGCGGGGCGACGGGGGATTCGGCTATGATCCCTTGTTTTACCTGCCCGAATACGGAAAAACCTTTGCCGAACTGGGCCTGGAAACAAAAAACAAGATTAGCCACCGGGCCCGGGCGCTAGCCGGGGTGCTGGATATCATCGAGGAACTGAAAATAATGATGCAGGAAGAGGAAGATGACTAGGGTGTCGAGAACCCGGGAAAATTTTCTGGAAGGGATCGGGGAAGGGAAGTGATTGGCCCTGCGGGTGATTGTTTTTAGCGACAGCCACGGGCGGTTGGATCATGCACGCAAGGCCCTCCGGGAGGCGTGGCCGGTAGACATGCTGCTGCACGCAGGAGACCTTTACCGGGATGCCCTGGTTCTGGCCAATGAGATGTCCCTGCAAATGATCGCCGTCCCGGGCAACTGCGATGGGAAGGTTGCGTTCCCTACTGAAAAACTGTTCGAACTGGCCAGCCACCGGTTCCTAATTACCCACGGGCATTTAAACGGCTCGTACTGCATAGGCAACCTCCTTCAGGAAGCAGTAGAGCGCGAGGCGGAAGCTGTGATCTTCGGTCATACGCACATGGCGCAGGTTGCCACGCAAAATGGGGTCTTATTTTTCAACCCCGGCAGCATCTCCCTGCCCCGGGATCTGGATCTGCCCAGTTACGG
>CAYMJG010000036.1:0-20195 GCA_964390855.1 uncultured Eubacteriales bacterium
AAGCTCTGCGACATATAGCCGATTTTGCGTTTGATTTTTTCCGCCTCACGGACCAAGTCGTAGCCGAGCACCGCGCCTGAGCCGGAAGTGGGTTCCAGGATGCCGCAAAGCATGCGGATCGTGGTCGATTTACCGGAGCCGTTGGGTCCTAAAAACCCGTATATTTCCCCCCGCCCGACTTCTATGGATATTTTGTTGACGGCGGTAAAGGCTCCGAAGGTTTTGGTCAGTTCATGGGTGCTAATCACAGCCGCGCCCACCCTAGACCACCTCTTTTCCCGCCAGGGACACAAAGACGTCTTCCATGGAGGGGGCGATTTCTTCCATGATTGCAATGGTGATGCCTTTTTCGGCCAGACACCCGGCAATCGCTATTTTCGCCCGCTCGACCTCCGGGACAGCCACATGGTACCTGTCACCGTAAAAGCCGGCGTCGGCTACCTCGGGCAGATCGCCCAGGAAATCGAGGTCCCTGGCATCCGCCTGAACCTCAATAATTTTGTTCTTAATCTGTTTTTTCAGTTGATCAGGCGCGCCCACAGCCACAATCCCGCCCTTGTCCAAAAGAGCCACTTTTTTGCAGAGGTCGGCCTCGTCCATGTACGGTGTGGACACGAATATGGTCATCCGATCCCGGTTAAGCATGTACAATATCTTCCAAAATTCTTTACGAAATTCCGGGTCCACCCCAAAGGTGGGCTCATCCAGGATCAGCATTTGCGGCCGGATTACCAGGGCGCAGGTGAGGGCCAGCTTTTGCTTCATCCCGCCGGACAGATCATCCGCGAACCGCGACCCAAACTGCGCCAGTTGCGTCAGTTCCAGAATTTCACCAGCCCGCTCCCTGATTTTCTTTTTGTCAACCCGGTAAAGGGCGCCGAAGAATTCTATGTTCTCCATCACCGTCAGGTCGCCGTAAAGGCTGAACCGCTGGGGCATGTAGCCAAAGCCGCCGTGAACTTTCTTTCCGTTAAAAAGGGTGACCCGGCCGGCGGTAGGACTAATCAACCCGCAGGCCATCCGCAGCAGAGTGGTTTTACCGGCCCCGTCCGGGCCTACCAGCCCGAAAATATCTCCCCTTTCAATTCTCAGGGAAACCTCGCTGACCGCCGTGATGTTCCCAAACACCCTGGTCAGGCGCTCCATTTTGATCATCCGGCCCACCTCTGGTCAAATACCACGTCCGCAGGCATACCCGGTTTCAAAACATTATTTTCGTTGCTGATCTTAATTTTTACTGCGTAAACTATGTTGGCCCGTTCTTTTTTAGTCTGGATGGTTTTCGGCGTATACTCACCCCGGGAAGCGATTTCCTGAATTACCCCGGGGAGCGCTTCCGCGCTGCCGCCCACGGTAAATTCAACTTGCTGGCCCAGTTTGATTTTCGGTAGGTCATCAGTGGGGATGTAGACCTTGATCCACATATCGCTTAAATTGGCGACGGTGGCGACGGAAGCGCCCGCCTGGATCACTTCCCCGTCAGCATAATTTTTGCTGAGGACAGTCCCGTCGATGGGAGAGGTAATTTTCGTATCTTCTAAAAGGGCCGCGGAGGCCTTTAACACCGCAATGTTGCGTTCCAACTCCGCCCTGGCCGCCTCGATCTGTTCCGGCCGGCTGCCGGCCACAAGCAGGCTCAGCCTGATTTTTGCCGATTCCAGGGCATTTTGCGACTGTTTGCAGGCTGTTTCCACCCCTTCCAGATCGGCGTCCGAAATGGCTTTTTCACTATATAAAGCGGCTGCCCGGTCAAAATCCCTGGCCGCCCGGTCATAACTCAACTGGGCGGTGCTCACGGCCAGCTGCGCTTCCTTTATTTCTTGCTCTCTGGCGCCCGCAGTGAGGTCGTCCAGCTGCGCCTGCGCCCTGGCCACGGAGAGGGCGTCCCTTTCCTTTTGGGCAACGAGGTCGTTGCGCACAATTTCCGCCACCAACTGATTCCTGGCCACGGAATCGCCTGCTGATAACATCAGGCCGTACAGGGCGCCGGGCACCTTGGCCCGCAACTCCACCTGGGTCGCTTCAATGGTTCCCGTCGCCTGCAGGGTGTCCGGCCGATTTTCCCCGGCGTATCTGGTATAGCCGAGGTAGATCAAGGCGCCCAGCGCTATAATCAGGAACAAGGCCGCAATCCTTTTTTTCATCAACCCACCATCCCCGATGTTTCCGGTTTTTTAGATAGTTTTATGATAGCATTTACCGCACCCTTTAACAATCCTTTAGTAGGATGACAAAATGGGCGGGGGCTTCTTGAATTACTGTATACAATAATATTTTCTAATATAAGCACGCCTGTGCGCAAAAACTGTAGTAAAATGGTTAGGTGACTTCTACCTGCCGGCTACGCCGGTTCTTGAAAGGGATGAGCTTTTGAAGAAAAAAATTTTAGGCTTACTGGGCACCGGACACGCCTTCGTTGATCTCAACCAGGGGGCGCTGCCGATAATCCTGACCTTCCTGCAGCCTGTTCTAGCGCTAACTCAGCTGCAGGTAGGCATGGCCATGCTGTCATTTAACCTCAGTTCTTCGGTGATCCAACCGGCTTTCGGCATTTTCAGCGACCGTTTTAAGGCAGCCTGGTTAATACCGGCGGGCTGCCTGCTGGCAGGTTTGGGCATGTCGCTGACCGGCTACGTCACCAGCTATCACTTTTTAATGACGGCAGCGTTGTTGAGCGGGCTCGGTGTTGCCGCCTACCACCCGGAAGGTTCAAAGTACGCCCGTTTTGCCAGCGGCCCGCAAAAAGCTACCGGCATGTCTTTATATTCGGTCGGCGGCAATTTTGGCTTCGCCGCGGGCCCCGTGCTGGCCGCTCTTTTCATTGGGCTGGCCGGGCTCAAGGGGACAGCCGGTCTTTTTGTGTTAAACGGAATTATGGCCCTGCTGCTTTTGCTTTCCATGCCAGGCATTACATCTACGGAAAGCGACGGCCGGCTAATCAAACCGGCAAGCACGGACAGCAGGCCACCCGCTGAGCGGCGCCGGTCTATTTCCACCAGTGTGGTGATTTCGGTATCCCTATTGGTGGCTGTGATAATCATGCGCTCCTGGGTTCATTTTGGCCTGGTGACCTTCCTGCCCCAGTATTATGTGCTTCAACTGCACCACAGCAACACCTACGCCGCATCCGTGGTCACCCTGTTTCTTTTCTCAGGCGCCCTGGGGACCCTGGTCGGCGGCCCTATCGCCGACCGCTGGGGCTTAAAAAATGTGATCGTCACCTCCATGTCATTAATGATCCCCCTGCTTTATTTTTTCCCCCGGACGCAGGGTATTTGGACTTTAGTCGTGGTTGCCCTGGCCGGCTTTTCGCTTATTTCCACTTTCGCCGTTACGGTTGTTTTGGCGCAGGAACTGCTGCCTAATAATATTGGCCTGGCCTCGGGCCTGACCCTTGGTTTTGGAGTGGGCATGGGCGGCGTGGGGGCAACCTTGCTGGGATGGGTAGCCGACACCTGGGGGCTGCCCGCGATCTTCCCGGTAATGATATTCTTCCCCGTTACCGGTTTGCTCTTGTCCCTCTTGCTCCCGGGCAAAATGAAGCTTGAAGCGGCAAAAAGCCAGTAATAAAATAACAAATTCTCCCTTCGGACGACCTGCAGGCTTACAACGCGGCTCAGGTTCGCCCCTTATTATTGTCCGAGCTCATTCCCCCTCGGGCTCAGCCAAACTCGGCGCTTCGCGCCTCAAACAGTGGCCTCGCTTTTCCTCGGGGTCATTTCGCTCTTTGAATTAGGGCTCAATATCGCCTCGTTGTAAGCCCGCAGGTCACCACAAGGGATATCATCCTAAACAATAACAAGACCACCCACCGGGTGGCCGTTTGAAAAGGTTTATCATTTTCCCGGGATCACTTATCCCGATATTTTTTCTTTTACCGCGGCCAGGGCCATATCCCTGAGCCGCCCGGCCTCGCCGGCTATTTCTTTTCTTCTTTTATTGGCGCCGGCGACAAAATCATGGTCATTAATCGCCTGGACGTTAATATCCACATTGAGCAAAACCGCCTGCAGGGCCGCTTCGCAGATGTAAGCCGCGACTCCGGCGTCGCTGATGGCCATCTTGTTGCCGATCCGGGATATCTTTTCCGTTATGGCCAGCGCCTCCAGGAGTGTTGCCGCGATGTCCAGGGGTACCAGGGAGGCTGTTTTAGCCGCTTCCCGCACCGCCTGCCCGCGTCTGTTCTTTTCTTCCTCATTGCCCCTGGGCAGCCTGTAAGCGTCCATTAGCTTGCTAAAAGCCGCCATATCCGCCGCCATTAATTTTTCCAGCTCGGCCATGATCAAGTAAGCCCTGCCGGCGACATCCCGCGCTTCGGCTTCCACATCGGCATACTTTGGCCTGCCCAGGGTCAGGTTGCCCACCATGGCCGCCATAGCCGCGCCCAGCGCGCCGGCCATGGCGGAAACGCCGCCGCCACCCGGAGTGGGCGCGTCGGACGCTGAGACGGCCAGTATTTTTCTAAATGAATAATCAAAGACATCGTCGCTCATGTGTTTGCCCACCTCACCATCTAAATGAGTAATCAAAAATATCTTTCATACGCTGGCCCACTCCGCCACATAACATTAAGATATTTTCTTGCCCAGCTCTATTGCTTTAAGCAGGTTTTTCAAAATAAGCGCCGTAGTCAGACTGCCCACACCGCCCGGTACGGGGGTAACAGCGCCTGCTACCGGCAGCACGTTTTCAAAATCAACATCACCGCATAAGCCGCCCTCCGCAGTCTCATTAATACCGACATCAACCACCACAGCGCCCGGCTTGATCATTTCAGCCGTGATCATTTTTGGTTTTCCTACGGCGGCGATGAGGATATCCGCCTGGCGGGTATGGTGCGACAGGTCTTTGGTTTTGGAGTGGCAAACGGTCACAGTGGCGTTTTGGTTGAGCATCATATAGATCAGCGGCTTGCCTACCGATTCACCCCGGCCTACCAGGACAGCGTGTTTACCTTCAATTGAGATACCGTTGCGCCGTAAAATCTCGATACAACTTTGCGGCGTGGAAGGAAACAACCCCTCGTTGTTGCTGAGGTTATAGGCGCGGTTGAGCGGGTGCACACCGTCCAAATCCTTAAAAGGCGAGACTGCCTCCAGGATCCTCTGTTTGTTAACACCCCCGG
This sequence comes from uncultured Eubacteriales bacterium, assembly GCA_964390855.1. Lineage (GTDB taxonomy): Bacteria > Bacillota > Desulfotomaculia > Desulfotomaculales > Pelotomaculaceae > Syntrophopropionicum. The sequence continues at coordinate 5,126 of CAYMJG010000036.1, forward strand.
GAAGCGGCAGCATGATCATAATCCCGTTGGTACTGCTGTCTTTATTGAGCTTTTGTATGGTTGCGACGGCCTCTTCCTCATCACCGGCGCCATTATAAGAAAATTTTTCAGAAATAACGCCGGCGTTAATGCAGGCTTTTTCGATGGAACGGGAGTAAAAAGCTGAAGCCGGATCATTGCCGATTAAAATAATAGCCATCTTGGGGGTAACGCCCCCTGCTTTAATGCCCGCCACTTCAGCCTTAATCTCTTCCCGGACGGCCGCCGCCACCGACTTGCCATCTATAATCTTGGCCATATAACAATCTCCTTATTTATTATCCGGCCCTGCTGTCCTATCCCATATCAGCCTGGCCAATGAGGCAAGGTTTTATGCTGCGGCGCCAACCCGGCCTGCTCCACAATCTCCGGAACAATCTCCTCCCAGGCGACAGCCATGATGTGGACGCCGTGTACCCCCTTGATATTTTCCTTGATGTAGCGGATCTGTTCAACGCATATTGCGGCTCCTTCTTTTTTCGGGTCCGCCGCCTTTTTCAACCTTTGCACCAAATCCCCGGGCACGCTCGCGCCGGGCACACTGGTCTGCATGTACCTGGCAATGCGCCAGCTCTTAAGAGGCATGACCCCGGCCAGGATGTGCGCCCTTTGGTCCAGGCCCTTTTCCCTGACCATTTCCATAAAACGCTCAAAACGCTCCATATCAAGTACACACTGGGTTTGGATAAACTGCGCTCCAGCCACGATCTTTTTTTCCAGGCGGTCGACCCTGAACTCGAAGGGGTCGGCAAAGGGGTTGGCCACAGCGCCGATGTAAAAAGACGGATGGCTCTCCTTTATCTCCTCACCGCAAAAAAACCTGCTTTCTTCGCGCATCCTGCGCATCAGGCTGATTAGCTGGATCGAATCCAGGTCGTAAACATTCCTTGCCGTCGGGTGGTTGCCGAAACACTGGTGATCCCCGGAAAGGCAGAGCAGGTTGCGCAAGCCCAGGCTGTAGGCCCCCAAGAGGTCGGCCTGGATGGCAATGCGGTTTCTGTCCCGGCAGGTCATCTGGACGATTGGCTCCACCCCGCAGCCCAGTACATGCACACCCCCGGCAATGCTGGAAAGCCGCGCTGTGGCTGTCTGACAGTCCGTAATGTTGGCAGCCTGCACATATTCTTTCATCATTTGCGCATGGCCCCTGATGCCCTGTGCCGAAGCATGTTTGGGCGGCCCTATCTCGGCGGTAACGGCAAAACGCCCCTCTTCCAGCGCTTTATGAAAATTGCTCAGATAAATCATGGGGCGATCAATTCCTCTCTGATCAACCTGCGCGGGCCACCGTCCCTTGCTTTTGACCAGTCCTTGGGCGGCTGGATCGCAGTCAGCTCGGACAACCTCCCCAGATCCCTCATCCGGTCATAAATCAACTGCCAGGCGCACTCCAGGTCCGGCCTGATTTCACATTTACCGTTCTGGGAGCCGCCGCAGGGACCGTTTAATATGCTTTTAGCGCAGCGTATTACCGGACAGATCCCAGCGGTCTTGTGCAAAATGCAGTCGCCGCAAAGCCCGCATTTCTCTTCCCATATGCCGGGCGTTTTCGTCCCGCCCGCAAATTTTGTGTCCAGCGCCGGCACTACCCATTTGTCCCGGTACCTCTCGGCCAGATATTGCACACCCACGCCGCAGGCCAGGGAAATGATCGCGTCAACGTCTTCAACCAGATTGTCGAGGGGTTGCAGGAACTCCGGCTCGCATTGCCTGGTAGCCACATAGGTCACAGTCTGCAGTAGCCTGCCGGATTGCTTTCTAATCAGCCGCAGGGCGCCGGCCATTGTTTTTGTCTCCTGTTCGCCACCAGCCAGACAAACAGTGGCGCAACCGCCGCAGCCGACAAGCAGCGCCTTGTTGCATCCGGCCACCATTTCCACTATTTCCCTGATATCTTTCTGCTCTGCTTTGATCAAAGCATTTCTTCTCCTTTATGGACGTGATTCCTTAATAGATTGATCACTTAATTCCTGCCTTTTATCAGCTGCAAAGCCTCCGCCCTGGTAGCCGCACTTCTTTCAAAAAGCCCCCTGACGGCGGAAGTTACAGTGCGGGATCCGGGTTTGTGCACCCCCCGCATGGTCATGCACATATGCTCGGCCTCGATAATTACCATAACGCCATGCGGATTAAGGCCCTTTACAATAGCGTCGGCAATTTGTGAGGTCAGTTTTTCCTGCAGCTGCGGCCGTCTGGCAAAACCCTCCATTACCCTGACCAGCTTGGAAAGGCCGGTAACCTTGCCGTTTTTAGGAATATATGCTATGTGCGCCACACCGTAAAACGGCAGCAGGTGGTGTTCGCACATGGAATACAAGGGTATATCCTTAACCAGCACCATTTCGTCGTGCTCTTCTGTAAATTTCTTACACAGGTATTTTGCCGGATCCTCGCCCAGGCCGGAAAATATATCTTTATACATACGGGCCACCCGGTCGGGGGTTTCTTTCAGGCCCTCCCTGCAGGGATCATCGCCGATAGCCTCCAGAATCATTTTAACCGCAACCCTGATTTTATCGGTATCCACCATATGACATTACCCCTTGTTCTATATTTGGCCTTTAGTTAGCCTGATTATTATACCACTCTTCCAGAGTGCCGTATGAAAGATTTGCGCCGGGCATGCCGGCAGCCTCGAGCAGGCGCCGGGCGCGTTCAATCAGGCCTATAAGGCGCTCCCCGCCGGCGGGGTGGCGACCCCCTGTTTTATCCTGCATCACAATCACTTTAGCGGCGCCGTTCTCAAAAGCGCTCAATATCCACTGTAACCGCAGGGCGCCGGCTGTGGGCAGTACTATGGCGGTAACAGTTTTCAAGTTTGGCGGCTTATCAGGAGAGGCCCCTGCTATAAGATCATGATAGGTGTCCCGGCCCGCAAACATTACCGTTCCTGTTTTTTCTGAAACAGCGTCCAGCATTTCCTTTACAGTATCTACACCCAGATTTTTTACTGAAACAGCGCCGGCCGGGCAAAAAGCGGCGCAGACGCCACAGGCCTGGCATTCTTCCAAGGACATGCCGGCCAGACCCTGAACAACCGGTATCTGGTAGGGACAAACCCACAGGCAGGTCAGACAAGCAGCGCATTTTTGCGGATCCACCCGGGCCCCCAGGCCGCAATTGAGACATCGCCCGGCTTCATGCAGGGCTGTCTGTTCATCGAAGCACAATTCATAGGGCAGAAAATTACTTTTTCTATTCTCCGGGGCAATCACCGGGGTTTCCCGGCGGCCTTGCACGGGAATCAATTTGATCACTTTTTCCGGCAAGGGGCCGATTACTTCACTTGTCTCAGGACAGGACGGCTGTATCCCATGCAAAAAGCAGTTTACCAACTCCGCCGAGCGGCGTCCCGAGGCCACGGCAGCAATGGCGGATCCCGGCCCGGTGACAATTTCACCACAGGTAAAAACACCCGGCAGGTTCGTTTTCATGGTATCCTGATCCGTCAGGATAGCGCCTCCGGGCTTAACGGCCAGGCCGCTCCCATTTAAAAAGCTGTTGTCGGAAACCTGGCCGACGGCTTGAATTACCATATCGCACGGGATGGTCAGGTACTCGCCGGGCAGGAAGGCGGGACTAAACCCGCCCTCCCGGTCAAAGACGGATACTGCCCTTTGTGCCTTTAGGTCTGTGATTTGACCGTCCCGGTTCAGTATTTCCACTGGCCCATAACCGTTGATCAGTTCGACGCCTTCAGCAAGCGCCTCCTCTATTTCCAACGCATGGGCGGGCATCTGTTCACGAAGCTCAAGGCAGATTACCTTTACCCTGTCGGCGCCCAGGCGTACGGCTGTGCGGGCCACGTCCATGGCCACGTCCCCGCCGCCGATAACCAGGACATCGCTGCCGGTTTCCTGCCGTTCACCCGCATTTGCTTTGCGCAAAAAGGGCAGGGCCATAATCGCGCCGGGATGATCGAAACCCGGCAGGGACAGGCTTTTGCTGCCGGAAAGACCGGCGCCGATGATCAAGGCGTCATACTGTTCCCTGAGCCGGGCGATGGTTATGTCTTTCCCAATCACAACCCCGGTGCGTACCTCCACCCCGGCGGCCAGTATCCGATCTATATCTCTTTTGAGCGCTTCCCTGGGCAGGCGGTATACCGGCAAGGACGTTAAAAAATGCCCCCCCGGGCTGTTATTTTTTTCGTAGACTACCACTGTGTGTCCCCGCCCGGCCAAATCATGGGCAGCGGTGAGACCGCCGGGGCCGGCTCCCACAATAGCCACCTTTTTGCCTGTTTTTTTGATTGTGGTTGTTTCCCGGTGATTAGGAAGGCCCGCAGTTTCCATGGCAAACCTTTTCAGGCTGCGTATGGACAAAGCGCTGTCCACAGCGGCCCTGCGGCAGTTATCCTCGCAGGGGTGGGGACACACCCAGGCGCATACGGAGGGAAATGGGTTGTGGGCGCTAATCAGGCGGCAGGCTTCCGCATAATCCCGCCTGGCAATCGCGGCCAGATAACCCCGCACATCCGTGTTAACCGGACAGGCATTGGTGCATGGCGGTATATATTCAGTCATATTGCACCTCCAAATAAACTATTTCCACAGGGCTTGTCGATTTACCTGCCGTACCGGACCTATTATTCCCCCGTGCCACGGGGACGGTTCTTCTGACACGTTTACACCTCACGTGCCAGGGGAAAGTGCAAGGAACGCGGCTCTTTCGGAACATTTCCCCCGGCGTTCCAGAGAGCCTTTTTTTCTTGCACTGATTTATCTCTTATTCGTTGCAACACTACACCTTTTTTAGGCGCAAACGAGAATTATATTCCTGCAGCACCCTCGTTTACAGAATACATAATAGGACCAAGGGAGCCATTCATTTGACTCACCTTTGTCATGGAAAAAAAATGAACGTCCCCTTGTCTCTACTTGTCTCTCACTCGATGTGCAGTTCAATGTTATAAAGGCCGTGATCTACCTGCCAACCCCTTACTCTGGGAAATGGGACGTCGTTTTTTAGGTGCTTGAATTTTATATAGGGCTTTTCATTATTCCTCAGATCTTTGATTATCTTTAAATTATCCTCGCAGGCAGCATGCCTGGTCTCGACACCGTTTTCAATAAATGCTACGGTATATTTTTCCCTCCTGCCTTGTTTTTCTATATGTAATTCGAGAATATCCGCCCTGGCCCAGGGCAGTTTTGCCGTGGTCTTCACAATGAATTCGGCATATAGCTTTTTTGATTTTTTATAGCCGACCACACCAAGTGCAATAATAGCAAGAATTATTATCGCGCCCGCGGCAATCAAAAAGTATTTCATATCCTTCCCCCTATAAGCCCTATATTTTGTTGGCGGTTTTCAATTGGTTTAATAATATACTTCTCTTAAACAGAACTCAAACCCTGCACATTCGGCTTCCAATGCAACAAAAAGAACGGCAAATGGTTACCCTGCGTTATTAACTGTATGCTAAAAAATAATAGCTCCCGCATGTTATAATAGCAGTTATTACGGGGTACAACCCATGTAAAACAAACAATGGGAACCCCTATTTGGAATCGAAAAATGTCAAATCCGGGGTGTATTATATGCTTAATGAGTTTTCCAGAACAGAAATGCTGATCGGCAAAGCGGCGCTTGAAAAGCTGTCGCGCAGCAAGGTCGCCGTGTTTGGTATCGGCGGGGTAGGTTCTTTTGTAGTTGAGGGTCTTGCCAGGGCCGGCGTCGGTGGTTTTGTGCTGATTGATGGCGACAGCGTCAGCCTGACCAACATCAACAGGCAGATCCATGCCACAAGGAAGGCCCTGGGCCAACCTAAGGTCGAGGTGATGCGGGACCGGGTCCTTGACATCAACCCCGCGGTTGAGGCGGTTATACATAAGACATTCTATCTGCCGGAGAAAGCGCGGGATCTGATCAAACCGGATTATGACTACATCGTTGACGCGACTGACACGGTAACCGCCAAGATCGACCTGGTTTTAAACGCCAAACGGCTGGGCATACCGGTAATCAGCTCCATGGGAGCGGGCAACAAGCTTGACCCGATGAAATTTGCCGTAGCCGACATATATGAAACCTCAGTCTGCCCCCTGGCCAGGGTAATGCGCCGGGAACTAAGAAAAAGGGGGATCAAGGATTTAAAGGTTGTCTACTCAAAAGAAGAACCGCTGCAGCCGTACGAAATAGAAAATGACGAAGATAAGAACGCTCACGGCCATCCCGCAGGCGAAGCCCCGCACGCCGCCCGCCGCCGGGTCCCCGGCAGCATTTCTTTCGTCCCCTCAGTAGCCGGCCTCCTGATAGCGTCCGAAGTCGTCAAAGACCTAACGGTACTAGGGGACGGTTCTCCTGTACCGGTACGGAGGAACCGTCCCCTAGTACCGGAGGGTTAGTAGATTAGGTACTTTTGCCGCTCCGCTTTGAAATTGTTCAGGGCGGGGGTGTAGTTCGCCTCGATTTGTTGGGGGGTGAGGCCTTGTTCCAGATAGCGGCCGATTTTGTCGCTGCCCATGATCTTGTCGAACATTACGATGGTCGCGCCGCTTTTCGGCACGGTGAAATTATTCAGCGAGTGGGCGTATGTCAGGGCGTAGATGCCTGTCCTGGCCGGGTTGAAGGTATGGTAGTCCTGTATTTTGAGGCGCACTCCGCCTGCCTCGCCCCTGATTTCCGGAATAAAGGTCACGCCGGGGAGTCCCGCCCCGTTAAGCAGGGCCGCGAACTTCTGCGCGTCGACGCCTTTGCCGCCGATCCACTTAAACTTGTCGGCCTGCATGATGCCCGTCCCTTCCCCCAATCCGGTGGCCATGTAGCCGAAAACCGAATCCAGATCGGGTATATTCGGCGACGTCTGCACCCACGCCAGCCCGGTATCCTGGTAGACCATCTCCCTGGTGTAACCCTCCATGGGGACTACCTGCAGGTCGGCGCCGATTTTGCGGTTGAAAAATTGCGCCAGTTCCCCCGCCGTCATGCCGTGAGCCATCGGCAAGTTGTCCACGCCGACAAAGGTGATATAGGGGTCCTCCATTACAGGTCCTTCCACAATTAAACCACCCACCGGGTTGGGACGATCCAGCACCAGCACCGGCTTGTTGCATTTTTTAGCCGCCGCCAGGCAGTAATTCAGGGTGGACATGTAGGTGTAGGACCTGGCCCCGATGTCCTGGATGTCGAAAACAAGGACGTCGATATTGTCCAGCATCGCCGCGGTAGGCATCCTGGTGTCCCCATAGAGACTGTACACGGGAATGCCCAGCCGGGGATGGGTGTAAGACTGGACGTACTCCCCCGCTTTGGCGGCGCCGTCAATGCCGTGTTCGGGACCGTAAAGGGCTGTCAGCCGCACTGACTGATCAGCGGCCAGAATATCTATAGTGCTTTCGCCCCGGCTGTTCACGCCGCTCTGGTTGGTGACCAGACCCACTTTTTTGCCTTCCACAAGGTTATGGTACTTGCCCATAAGCAATTCGTCGCCCAATTTAAATTGCATCGCCTGATCACCCGCGGCGCCCCCGGCATCCGGCGCCGCCGGCTTGTTTCCTTTGTCTTCCCGGTCCTGGCCGGTCGCCTTTTCCGGGCCGGCCGCTGTTTGCGGCCCCGCCTGCTGCTCGAAAGGCTTTTGCGTTTCTTTCATACCTGCAGTCCCAGCATCCTCGCTGCAGCCGGCCAAAAACAATACCAGAAAAACGACCAGCAACAGCGGCAGTAATTTTTTCAACCCAACACACACCTCATTCCACAGATTTATCCTTAACTGTTAGACGTCCCGCCTGGCCATTTGGTTGCCGCATCCCGGCTAGTAATTTTTGCCCTGCCATCCCGGAGATCTTGTTTGAGACTTCGACCATCCGCCGCAGGTACCTGATTGCTACCCCGCCGGGAGGTATGTAAAGGCAACCACAATGGTCAGTAAACCGGCGGCGATGAGGGCCATCCTGACGTGATAATAAAACAGAAGGGCCAGGCCCTGGAGGTATAATTCCTCAAAAAGGTACAGTCTGTTGCGAAACTGTTTTAAGTTATGAAGTCTAGTCGCCCATGTTCTACCAGCTATGGTTTGCACCGCCCCCCCGGTGCAAACTCCTGAGCTGCCCGCAATCCGGGCAGATGTCGCCCGTTATGGTTGACGCGCCGCGACCGCAGACAAACGCCGCTTGCTGATCATTATTTGCTCCGCGGCCGGTTCCCGCAGCCACCAGGCCAAGTTGCTCGTCGTCCAGTTCGCATTTTCCGGCCCTTCCAGCCCGATGTTTAGCACGGTTGGCCACCCTGTTAATTAAGCATTGCCGAAGACCCTCCCGCGGTATGTTCCGTTCGGCCAAAACCGCCGTGACCATGAACCGGGCCAGCTCAATGCGCCGCTTGTACTCTTCCGGCGCCGGCCCGGCCGGGGTTATTTCCGCCGACGGGTTCTTGATTAATTTATCTACGTCCCGACTGAAGCGTTCAGCCAGTTTTTGTTCGTTAATCATCTGCATCCCATCCCAACGCGTCCAGTTCGGACCTCAACTTTTTTATCGCCCGGTAGATGATAGTAGCCACGTTGCTCCCGGTAAGGCCGGTGATTTCAGATATTGCGGCGTTGGTTAACCCTGCGGAGAATTTAAGGCTGATTAGATCCCTTTCCCGGCTGTTAAGATTTTTTATAGCATTTAGCAGTTTGTTCAGCCTGTCCATGTGGATCAATATGTCCGCCGGGCTGTCGCCCCCGCCGCGGGCAGTCTGATCCACCAGGCCTGCCTTCTCCATCGGCACAAACCTGTTTCTTTTTTTGACGCGTATGTAATCGACTAAAACGTTATGGGCAATAGTAAAGAGCCAGCTTTTAAAAGGCGCCCTATCCTTCCGGTAACCTTCAATTTTTGCCACAACCAGCTCAAAAACCCTGCTGGAAAGGTCCTCGGCCTCATATGCATTTCCGACACGGTACAGGAAATACTTGTATATGCGGGGGGAATAGTAGTCGTATAACTCTGCAAAGGCGCCCGGATCATACACAGACCTGGCCGCAAGATCTTCATCCGGGGTTGTTGTCTTTTGCGTCGGACTCATTAAACATTAGCCCCTCAATAAATTAATACGAAAACTCCGGCTTTGCATTACATTGTTTTTGCGTTTTTGTTAAAGGAATATGGGTTTAATGGCAAAATCTTTTATTACTACTATTCTACCAAATCCAGGGGTATTTTGTCTTCTAAAAAGTCGAACCGGCAAAGGTGTCAGGGGAAGGTGTCAGGGGGACGGGGTTGTTGACAACCTTTTCACTTTAGAAGTTTCCCTTGGGAGATGTTCTTTGTGCGGCTGAAGCCGCATCTACAGTCTACGGCAGCAACATAGCCGCACCTGACAGCCGCCTGTGATTACAATGCCTTTGGCGGGTTTAGCGCGCGCGACGCTGCGGAAAGCAACAGTGATCAGATATATTATTGATGGTAAAAACTGGCGCGCCGCCGATATGGAGAGTCCAGGGTTTATTATAGAAGAAGGTTAGGGTGACGCTGTCCACGCCGTTCGCAGTACCGGTGGTTCATCTTGATAAAAGCCAAACCGGCCCCATTATCTTTGGGACCGGTTCTCAGTATTTTTAATCACACCTCAGGCTGGACACCTTTCAGCGATTATATAGTCCTCGAGCCAGGGAATCCCCCGCACGAAAAACAGTGTAATGAAAAAGGCTGTAAATAGGGCCATATCCATCCCCCCGTTAAAATGTATATTGTTTTTTCCATTTTAACGGCAGAAGATTAAGGTAATATTTCTTATTTATTAACAAATTATAAAGCCGCTGCCACCCTATCCGCCGGCAGCCGTAATTAAATTTTCGATATCGCTGTGGCCGTTTTTTTGGGCCAACATCAGCGCCGTGTCGCCCGAGTCTGTTTTTAAACCGGTGTCGGCGCCCCTCTCCAGCAGGAGTTTTACCATGTCTTCACGCCCGGTTTCCACTGCGGCCATCAGGGGGGTCCAACCTTCTTTGCCCCTGTCGTTCACCCTGGCCCCATGGTCCAGCAGGGTCCTCACCACCCTGTAATGGCCGTTGAAAGCGGCCCAGATCAGGGGGGTCTCCCGGTCTTCATTGCCGGCGTTAACGTCCGCGCCGCCTTTGATCATTTCATTCAGCCAGCTTATGTCGCCAACCCTGGCCGCGTAGATCAGGTCGGCGTTTTCAAAAGAGCCGGCCTGGTGCAGGATCTGCAGGAGCCTGTGGTCCCCCTTCTGCTTGGCCAGGTCAAGGGCCGTCCAGCCCTTGCTGTTTTTAACAGCGACGTCGGCCCCTTTTTCCAGCAAATAAAGCGTCATCTCGATGCTGCCGGTATAAACGGCCGTCATTAGCGGAGTGAGACCCTGCCCGTCACAGGCGTTGACATCGGCCCCACTGTCAACCAGCAGCCTGGCAATGTCCGCGTTGGCGGCGTTCTGCAGGGCAGCCATGAGGACGGTGACACCGCTGTTACCCCGGGCGTTTACGTCCGCCCCATGCTCCAGCAGCTCTCTGACCAAATCCTGATGCCCCAGGAATGAGGCGTATATCAAGGGGCTCATGCCGTTTTCATCACGCGTGTCCACATCTAAGCCTTTTTCCCTGATCAAGTACCTGATCTTTTCCGGCGGATCTCCCTTGCCGACCGCTTTGATTAGTTTATTAACCGCCACAGCCATACCCCTTTTCCCCTTTTACATAACCATACCATTATTACCGGGACACTAATAGCGTTAACCCGAAACTTTCCCTGCCCGACCCGCCGCTTCTGATTGGGGGTCGCCGAACCCAATGCCGGGCAAAGGCCGGGGAAATATCCAAATATCCTTAATGCGGCCGGGCCAGCCGCCCCTTTGTTGGATACCCGTGTTTACGTGTTATTTTCCTTTGTGTTCCCTAATTTTCTCCAGCAGCACCGGCAGAAATTTCCCCGCTTCAGCTGCCACCCCGTAATCTGAGACCTGAAAAACAGGCGCTTTGGGGTCTGTGTTGATGTTTATAATAATACCGCTGTCTTTCATACCGACAACATGGTGGGTGGCGCCGGAAATGCCAAACCCGATATAAACCTTTGGCCGTACCGTTTTACCACTCGTGCCGATTAGAATGTGTTCCCCGTCGGTCCACCCTTGATCAAGGGCGGGCCTGGTGCAGCCGACCGTCCCCGACAGTTCCCCGGCCAGCTCGTCCAAAAGGGGCCAGGCGTCCGCCCCCACCCCCCAGCCACCCGCCACCACAGTCTGCGCCTTCTCCAGCGGCAGGCCGGCGGGCTTGCTGCGGACAGTGCGCACGGCGCGCAGGGTAAAGGCATAATTATCCAGGACGGACGCTTCCTCATTGATTACTTCTCCGGTTCGAACTGCGTCTCTTTCCGGTTTTGGAAACACACCGGGTTTGACGCAAGCCATCTGGGGGCGTGAGACGGGGCAAAAAATATCGCCGAGCACCGTCCCGCCGAAGGCGGGGACAACCTGGACAAGATCGCCCGCGTCTTTTATATACAAGTCGACACAATGGGCTGCCAGGCCCGTTTCCAGCCTGGCCGCCACCGTCGCCGCCAGCTCGCTGCCACGGTAAGTAGCGCCGCAAAGCACTATTTCAGGGCGGTGTTTTTTAACTAGATGTTCCAATACCAGTGCGTGGGTATCGTTCTGGTAAGGTTCAAGCCTGCTGTCGTCAACTGTCAGGATCTTGTCCGCACCAGCGGCGATCAACTCCTCAGCCAAACCTCCGGCGCCGCTTCCCATGAGCACGGCCGAGGTCCGCGACCCGCCGCCATGCTCCACCAGATCAAGCGCTTTGCCCAGCAGTTCGAGGGATACATCGGCAAGCCTTCCCCCGCTATGTTGCGCCACTACCCACACTTCGCCAATCTGCCGCATGCTCAGGTGGATTCCCCCTCTCTCAGGCCAGCACGCCTGCGGTGCGCAGGACGGCTATGATATTTCCGGCGATTTCCTCCGGTTCCCCCAACAGCATTGCTGATTTTCTACCGTGACGCGGCACATGCAGGTCGCCGGGCCGGGTTGGCGAACCGGCCAGGCCGGTATGGGCGGGGTCAAGGCGGAGATCGTCTATTTTCCAGATTGTAAAGGGCTTATGCCGTGCGGAAACCACCCCCATCAGCGAAGTATAGCGGGGGGTGTTTATCTCCCTTGCCGCGCCCAGGACCATAGGCAGACAGCCCTCGTATTCGGCGTAACCGTCTTCTATCCTGGCCTTCAATTTTAGAGCGGATCCCTCCAGATTAATTTCAGTAAGATAGTTTAAATGCGCATAACCCATCAGCTCACCAAGTTGTGCGGGTATGTGGCTGGTGCCGCTATCGGCGCTTTCGGAACCGGTCAGGACCAGATCCGGCGAGCCGATTTTTTTCAGACCTGCTGCCAGGACCCTGGCTGTGGCCAGCGTATCGGCGCCAACAAAAGCCAGGTCGCTCAAAAGAAAAGCCTCGTCCGCTCCCATAGCCAGTCCCTCCATCAGCGTATCCTTCGCGGAGGGCGGGGCCATGCTCAGCAGGGACACCTTGCCGCCAAACCGCTCTTTTAATTTCAAGGCCTCTTCAATGGCGTTTTTGTCAGCCGGGTTGATCACCATTGGGATCCCTTGCCGTTGGAGCAGCTTTGTTTGCGGATCAATGGTAATTCTATCGTAATGTTTTGGATCAGGGACCGGTTTAACGCAGACCACGATGTTCATGGTTTCGCTTCCCCCTGTCAAAGTCATCTCCCGGGGTTGCCGCTTCCGGAAGCGTACGGCGCCGCAGGAGATGGCCGGTCGGTATATTTAATCCTGTACGGTTAGTTGGGATTTTCCCAAATTACTTCCTTAGCTCACCGCCCGCGATAATCACCTGCATGATATGCGACGTGCCGCAGCCGGGGATGGTCGCAACGGCGTCCCTCAGGTAGCGGCCGGCCGGGTAGTCGGTGACAACCCCGTAGCCGCCCATCAGGTCCATGGTCCTTTTGGCGGCGTCAACGGCTGCTTCCGTGGCAAAAAACTTGGCCATGGCAATTTCAGAAGAACAGGGCAGTCCGGCGTCTTTGGCGCCTACGGCGTTATAGGTCAGAAGACGGGCAGCTTCGTGGCCGGTACGGTTCTGGGCGATGATAAACTGAATGTTGGTCAGGTTTGAAAGGGGTTTGCCGTAAATGATGCGCTCTTTGGCGTATCTCACCGACTCCTCCAGACACCCGCGCAATATGCCCAGGGCCACAGCGGCCGTCCCGCCCCGGCCCATCTCGCCCAAGGTGCCCAATGCGATTTTGGCCCCGTCGCCAGGCCTGCCCAGCAAGTTTTCCTGCGGCAGCCGGACATTGTCCAGAACAATTTCCCCGGTGAAGGATCCCCTCAGGCCGACCTTTTTTTCCTTGCGGCCCGGTGAATGGCCCGGTGTTTCGCCTTCAACGATGAAAACAGACAGTTGCGGGCGGCCCTTACCGTCTTCCCCGGTGCGCGCGGAAACAACGTTCACGCCCATGCAATGCGAGTTGGTGATAAAACACTTGCGGCCGTTTAAAACCCATTTATCATCCTCCAGCCGTCCGGTTGATTTTTGTCCCGCGAAGTCAGAGCCGCCCCCCGGCTCGGTAACAGAAAGGCCGCCGTACGAACCCGAGCATAGTAAGGGCAGGTATTTTTTCTTTTGCCCCTCGGTGCCCCAGGTCATGATCGCGTAAACCGCCATGTAATGGGCCACCATACCCATGGCGAATCCCGCGGCGTGCCGGGCCGTCTCCTCGACGATCATGGCCATATCCGTGTAACCAAGACCCGACCCGCCGTACTCGGCGGGAACGAAAACCCCGTTAAAGCCGAGCTGGGCTGTCTTTTTGAACAGATCAACAGGGCAGGTGTCCTCCTCGTCAATTTTCTGGGCAATCGGGGCTATCTCATTCTCAACAAATTCCCGGACAACTTTCCTCAGTAGTTCCTGTTGCTCAGTAAATTTTAACATTCATAAAAACCTCCTTCTTCAGTCATTTTGTCAAAAATGGAGCAGAATATTTGTCCTTTATTAAAAAATACCATAATTTGTAGCCCAATCATAGTAGATTGGAAAAATTCTGTTTATTATTTATCCTTTTTAATACCGGGATAACAGGTTGCAAACCCCCGGCGTTGACTTTGCCAAGGGATCTGTTCTTTCCCGTGTCTGGAGGAATTTTTGGGCCGATCTAGAAAACAATATACCTGTGTACCCCATCGGGTGAAACAAAGGGACGGTCCTTTTGTCTCACTAGGGGGACGAGAGACAAAGGGACGGTCCTTTTGTCTCATGAAAGGAGATACTTCTATGAGCGAGGTGCTAATCATGCCCTGTCTGGATATGAAAGACGGCAGGGTAGTCAAAGGTATTAATTTTGTGAACCTTCAAGATGCGGGAGATCCGGTAGAATGTGCCGCCTTTTACTGCCGCAACGGAGCCGATGAACTGGCCTTTTTGGACATAGCCGCTACCATTGAAAAAAGAAAGACTACCCTGGAAGCAGTGCGGCGGGTTGCCCGGGTGGCAACCGTCCCATTTACGGTAGGCGGGGGTATAGCTTCCATAGCGGATGCCGAGGCGGTACTGGCGGCGGGCGCCGACCGCGTTTCCATCAGCAGCGCTTCCTTCCGCAACCCTGCTTTAATTGACGATGCAGCGGCAGAATTTGGCCCGCCCAAACTGGTTGTAGCCATTGATGTGGACAGAAACCCATCCCTTCCTTCCGGCTATGAAGTATACATTGACGGAGGCAACACCCCTACCGGTAAAGATGCGGTTGAATGGGCCAAAGAGGCTGAGTCCAGGGGAGCGGGCTACATCCTGCCAACCAGCAAAGCTCGCGACGGGGCCAAAACCGGCTACGACATCCCGCTAATCCGCGGTATAAAAGAGTCAGTGAAAATCCCCGTGATCGCCTCCGGCGGGGCCGGCAAAATCGAACATTTCCTGGAAGCCGTGCAGGAAGGAAAAGCAGACATACTCCTTGCGGCATCAGTTTTCCACTACGGTGAAATCAACATCATCGAACTAAAAAAATACCTCCAAACACACGGCATCCAAGTGCAGTGAAACAAGGGGACGTTCCTTTTGTCTCATTT
>CAYMJG010000036.1:20295-25456 GCA_964390855.1 uncultured Eubacteriales bacterium
GTGAAACAAGGGGACGTTCCTTTTGTCTCATTTCTTTGCCCAAGCCCCCGGCCCCCGCGTCATGCGGGGATATTTCCACTGGGGCCGGCGTTGCAACCGTCAATGTGCCCCGGCCCCCGCGTCATGCGGGGATATTCCATAATAACAGGGAAGGGTCCATGAGAGACTGTATCAACCTTCCAGAGAAAAAGGAGTGGCTAACATGCTGAAATTTTACTGTTTTCCTACCTGAACGACCTGCCGCAAAGCGAAAGCGTGGCTTTTGGAAAAAGGTGCGGACTATTACTACCGGGACATAGTCAAGGAACCGCCCACGGAAAGGGAACTATTAGAGCTTGCCCGCATTGGCGGTATAAAGGTCAATAGCCTGCTCAACGAAAGAAGCACAAACTATAAACGGATGAAAATAAATGCCGGGGACCTGTCTGAGCGGGAGGTTGCGGAATTGTTAGCAGCAAACCCCAAAGCAATGTACCGTCCATTGCTGACTAACGGCAACAAACTGGTTGTGGGTTTTATGCCCGAACAAATGGAAACAATCCTGTAGGGTTAAGGTTGGGGATCACCTTGTGTGAGACAAAAGGAACGTCCCTTTGTTTCATTCCCACAAGTGAGACAAAAGGAACGTCCCTTTGTTTCATTTGGGGGTGGATGGGGTCCAATCTACTGTGGCGCCTAGGGATTCGCTGACAAATCGAAGGGGCGCCATGTTCCTGCCGTTAACCAGCTGCAGCGCCGCATCAAGGGTGTACATCCGGTCACCGGCATATACCTCCCTGCTGCCTGAATGCAGTATAAGCGTCCTATTTTCTTGACTGATCACGATTTTTTGCTCCTCCTGCACCCATTCCACATCAGCTCCAAGCGCTTCTGACACAAAACGCAGGGGCACGTAAACCCTGCCCGTGGAAGTGTCAAGACAGGGTTGCTGATCAGGAAAAGACACGGGGCTACCGTTTACATACACACTTACATTATAGTTAACTGACGGCCCCTTCTGCCAGTCTGCCGGTTCAACTTGCTTGCCGCCTGTAAGTGAATCAACAAAGGTCATCCCGTTTCTTCTTGTAAGAGAGAGGTCTGTTACGGCAACCCTGTTCAGCTCAGCTTTACCCACGGAACCATCGGGATTTACCTCCCCATAAGAGGTGATATCGTGGATCACGTAATGCAGGCCATTGTGTTCACCCAGGTAAAGCATCTCGTGGGTGGGGGTATGCAGCGAGGCCCCGGGCAGCAGTGAGCCGGCCAGTTGCTCATAGCGCTGCTCCGTTCCCAATGAGGCAAAGCTTACCGTTTGGCCTGCTGATTGTTCCTGTTCATCGCCGTTTCGCGGCAGCATCAGGCCGAAACTCTTATAAACGTCCATGACAAAGGCGGAACAGTCCCTGGCGCCAAACATACCACCCCAGCCATATCGTTCACCAAATATTTTGAAGGCCTGCCTGATGATGTTCGACCTGGTGTAAGGCATATAACCCACAGTAACATCGCAGCCGGCGGGAGTCATAGCCGTCCCCACTATGAGTTCCCCGTTTTGCCCGCGCACAGGGAGTTTCACGCTGTAAGCGCCGCCGGGATCCCTATCCCCGGCGGCCAGCGGGACCCTTGTGCCCATGGTCAGTTCAATCAGTTCCGGCGGGCCGTTATCCGGGCTAAAGTTTATCCCAACACTGTTGCCCGTAACCACCAGGTAATTGTCCGGTTGTATATATGCAAGCCAGCTGTCTTTGTCGGCGGCTATGGCCAGGTCGGCCGCCGGCATCCAGCCGTTGTAATTGTAAATCTGCACAAAACACCAGTTGCCGTCCAGGCTGCGGTGCAGAATCAGCGCCGGTTCCAACGGGCTTACCGCCGTCTCCTGGAACAGGTCAAATTCAACGTCGTCCGGGGCTTCCAGCGATTCGTCACTGGTTGGAAAGGTCCTGATATTACTCCTCCGCACTGTGACCGCATAAGCGACCTCGTTGTTTTCCCCTATCCCGGAAAGGTCCATCCGGCTGAGCAGGTCCTCATAATAGGATCCTTCAACCAGTTGCCCGTTGCAGTACCTTTCTTCATCCACCGGGAAAGGGCGACTGGTGATCAAATCCGACAACAGGCCCCCTTTTATTGATCCCGGATAACTAGTTAAATCAAATATCAGACCAGGCTGCTTAGCGACGATGTCACTGTTGAAGTCTGCAATCTCGTCCAGGTTCATGATTACCCCGTCCGGATCCGGCAGCTTATCGATCCAGAAGTCCGCCGTTTCCATAGCCGGTGTGATATTCGGCACGGCGCCAGCGGCATTAACAGCTGTCACAGTGATCACCAGCATCATTAAAAGCGGGACAATCATAGACCTCGTTTTAATTTTCAACATGAATTTACTCCCTCCACCAAATTATTTCATGAGAACAGTTATTTACCTTTACATTTTACCATCCCCCACCCGTCCTGACCATGAAACAAAAGGAACGTCCCTTTGTTTCAAAAACCAGTGGGGTGAGACAAAAGGAACGTCCCTTTGTTTCACTCTTGACATGATCATAAACCGTTTTTATAATTATAGTCAGCAAAGGTCAGCAAAAGCAAAGTGCATTATAGGGGTTAAAATAACAAATAATGTTCTGGAGGTGTTTACATATGCCCGAGACCGCACAACAATTTGAAAACAGAGAATTTCAAACAGAGGTCAAAAAACTGCTGGATATCGTGGTGAACTCCCTTTACACCGACCGGGAGATTTTCCTGCGGGAACTGATTTCCAACAGCGCG
Source organism: uncultured Eubacteriales bacterium (assembly GCA_964390855.1). Classification (GTDB taxonomy): domain Bacteria; phylum Bacillota; class Desulfotomaculia; order Desulfotomaculales; family Pelotomaculaceae; genus Syntrophopropionicum. Next base: position 23,056 of record CAYMJG010000036.1, read on the forward strand.
GACGCTCTGGAAAAACTGCGTTATGAGTCTGTAGTTAATAAAGATGTCCTGGAAAAGGACCTGCCGCTGGAAATTTCCATTGAGCTGGACGACAAGGAGAATACCGTCAGTGTTGCCGACACGGGCGCCGGCATGACCAGGGACGAACTGGTGGAAAACCTGGGCACCATTGCCCACTCCGGGTCAAAAACGTTTATTCAGCAGCTGAATGAAACAGACAAAAAAGACCTCAGCCTGATCGGCCAGTTCGGCGTGGGCTTTTACTCCGCCTTTATGGCAGCCAAAAAAATCAGGGTGCTCACCCGCTCTTACCTCCCCGGGTCCGACGGCTGCGAATGGGTTTCGGAAGGCCTGGGCAGCTACGACATACGCACAGTAGAAGGTTTGCGGCGGGGCACAAAAATTATCCTGGAGCTGAAAGAAGACGCCCATGAATTTACCGGACCGGCAAGGGTCAAGGAAATAATCAGGGAGTATTCCAGCTTTGTCCCTTTCCCAATCAAGGTCAACGGGGAGCAGGTCAACACCGTCCAGGCCATTTGGACGCGCAACAAGAGCGAGGTGACTGACGAAGAATATAATGAGTTTTACAAGTTTATCGCCACCGCCTATGACGAACCGCTCTACCGGCTGCATTTTACCGCGGACGCGCCCCTGGCGATCAACGCCCTGCTGTTTGTGCCGAAAAATAATTTCGAGCGCTTCGGCCTGAACAGGATGAAGCCGGGCACAAACCTGTACAGCCGCAGGATCCTAATCCAGCCCCATTCGGAAAGTATATTGCCCGAATGGCTGCGCTTTGTCAAAGGCGTGGTGGACAGCGAGGATATCCCGCTGAACATCTCCCGTGAAACCGCCCAGGACAGCGCGCTGATTGCCAGGCTGCAGAAGGTGATCACCGGGCGTTTTCTCAAGTTCCTGGACAAGGAAGCCCAGGATGACCCGGCAAAATACGCTGAGTTTTGGAACACCTTCGGTATGTTTATCAAGGAAGGCGCCACTACGGATTTTACTTACCAAAAGGATCTGACTAAACTGCTGCGTTTCGAATCCTCGGCGGCGGAACCGGGCAAGTTGATTTCCCTGGCTGATTACGCCGATAGAATGAAAGAGGGACAAAAAGACATTTATTTCATCAACGGGCCCGGCAGGGAGGCCATTGACTCCGGACCCTATATGGAGGCTTTCCGGGCCGCCGGCTATGAGGTTATTTACAACTATGAACCTATAGATGATTTCGTTTTTGGCAACCTGGGCGAATACGAGGGGAAAAAACTCGTCTCCGCCGACGGGGCCGGCCTGGAACTGCCCGCGCCGGCGGAAAAGCCCGGGGAGGAACCACTTGACGGCGACAAAACAGGCGCCCTGGCTGCCTGGCTTAAAGAAACCCTCGGGGAAAAAATAAGTGAGGTCAAGGCTTCCAGCCGCCTGGTAGAAAGTCCGGCGATCATTCTAAACCTTAACCCAATGATCACCAGCAGCATGCAGCGGGTGATGCAAGCCGCTCACAGGGATTTCGGCGAAATGGGCGGCAAGGTCCTGGAGATTAACACCGGACACAAGTTGATCAAAAAACTGGACACCCTGCGGGAAGAGGATCCGGAGTTTGCCCGGGTTGTGGCCGAGCAGGTCCTGGACAACGCCCTGATCTCCGCCGGTTTGGTGATCAACCCGCGCGCCATGGTCGAGCGGGTCAACCGGATACTGGAGAGGACGCTGTAGGCCTAAAAAAACACCTTTTAAATATTTAATAAATAACCCCTTCTCTGAGGTATAATTGTGTTTGACGACATAACCAAAAGAGAAGGGGTCATTTCAATATTATGAAAAATTATTGTCCATTTTGCGATCCGGAAAGAATAAGAGTAAAAACGGGTGAAAAAGGCACGGTTTTTGCCCTGGATGACGGATGTCCGGTAACCCCGGGCCACATGCTGATTATCCCCCACCGCCACACTGCCGACTACTTCACTATGACTGAACAGGAAAGACGCGACGCGGAAGATTTAATCATCCAACTGCGCGAGCAAATTGCCGCCGCGGACCCTACCGTACTGGGCTTTAACATTGGCACAAACATCGGTGAAACAGCGGGGCAAACCGTGATGCACGCGCATATCCACCTGATCCCGAGAAGAAAAGGCGACACGGAAAACCCGCGTGGCGGCGTGCGGGGTGTGATACCTTGCAAAAGAAGCTATTTGCACAAATAGCATTTCACCAAGATGTCAGAATATGTTGATTACTTCACAGGCAGTGATATCCTGGTCAACAGCTCGCTCTCCAGCACGTCGTCCGGCCCGTTGTAGTAGTATTCGTAGGCGACGCCGATCGGCTCCAGGTTGTTTTCCCGCATCCATTTGTTCATTTCGTTGTACACCGGTTCCACCTGGGAATAGGG
>CAYMJG010000037.1:0-25356 GCA_964390855.1 uncultured Eubacteriales bacterium
TTTTCAATCCAGTCAAGCCGACACCCCCTTTTGTGATATTATACCAGATTCTCTGTTTGTCCGGAATCCTCTGTTTTTAGAAACATAAGGCGGCGTATAAATGCTAATCTGAAACTGAGCCACCAGGATTAGAACGTTCACCCGGAAAGATGGCCATTCCAAGCAAGTCCAAACGGAAAGGCAGCTGCAATTAAGGTTATCCAATAAAGGTAATTAATAAGGAAATAAATAAGGCAATAATATATTGTTATTATATGGAACGTGGTATATAATTAAATTGAGGTGGTTTCTATGTACAAACCGCGTTTCCAATATAGCCACAGAATTATCAGACTTTTGAACGTTCTTGAGTATTGTCGCGGTGTCGTGGAGAGCGTCGTGTTACCGATAGATATATCCGAAGGCCTTCGGCATGATGCCAAGGTTAGAGCTACTCATTACTCTACTGCAATTGAAGGTAATCCACTCACTGTAGAACAAGTTAAAGAGACTATAGGGAAAAAACTCGTAAAAAACAAAGGAGAACAGCAGGTTCGTAATTATTGGGATGCGCTTAATTTTCTCTCTAAAGCCAGAAGTAGAAGCATTCCTGTAACCGGGGATTTTGTAAAAAAGCTTCATGCGATAATAGAAGTCAGAGGGCCCGGAAGGAGGGGAGGTAAAAGCAGCTATAGAGGGCCTATGCCCCCGGGTTATGTATTTGCCGTTTGGGACAAAGAAACCGGGAAGCCCGATTATCTACCGCCGGTTCATGATGAGGTTCCTGAATTGATGAAGGAATTAACAGCCTGGATTAATTCAAGTGAGTCAAAAGAGCTTCCCGTTCCAATCAGAGCGGCCATTTTTGCATACCAGCTGGTAACAATACACCCGTTTGAAGATGGCAATGGCAGGTCGGCGCGGGCCATGGCTAACTATATCCTTATGAAACACGGCTATGATTTACGCGGCTTCTATTCTGTTGAGGAATATTACGCAGCGGACCTGGAGAGTTATTACAACAGCCTGCAAATGGGACTTCCAGTTAATTATTACGATGGGCGCAATGATCCCGATTTAACGCCTTGGATTTTGTTCTTTTTGGAAAGTATGTATAAAGCCTACCAGGCTGTGGTCCGCGAAACAAAGAGTTTTACAGAATCCGCAAAGGTAAAGCTTGCCGGTCTTGGAGAGAAGGATAAGCGCCTGTTACTGCTGGCCTTGCGTTTCGAAAAACCTTTAAGGCCGGGAACTATAGCAGATTGGTTTGAAGTCAACCCTAAAACAGTTCATAACTGGATTAAAGATTGGCTTTTGATCGGGCTTTTAGAACCGGCGTCCGGCAGTGTAAGGGTGCGTTCCTACAAGATAGGAGAGCGTTACGCTGGTGTTAAAATTGAGGAACTTGGTTTCACGGAAGGTTAAATCCAAAAAAGGAGTTAATCAAGAGGTTCTTTAACAACAATTCATGCTGATGATGTTAACTCCCTTCGTAACGCAATATTATTAGCGCTGAAACAATTAGACGTATCGTGTAAAAAAAACAATACCTAATCTATTAAAGGCAAGCAAGAAAGGATTGTTAAACTTAGATTTTTGATGTTAGGCTATAGCATTAGCATTGCTAACAGAATATAACGGCAATCAAACGGAAAAGGCTGCCGTTAATACTGGCAGCCTTCCGCCGTAAATTCCCGGGCCAGTTTGGTTATCGCCCGTTTTTCGATGCGCGAAACATAGGAGCGTGATATGCCCAGACTGCGGGCGATCTCCCGCTGGGTCATGCGGTCGCCGTCATCAAGGCCGAACCTCAGCTCAAGCACTTTTTTTTCCCGGCCGGACAGGCGCAGCACCTTTTCTCTGAGCCGTTTCCGTTCAAATCTGTTCTCCACTATTTCAGAGACCACTTCCGGGTGTGTGCCCAGCACGTCAATCAAGCTGATCTCGTTACCTTCCTTGTCGACGCCAATCGGGTCGTAAAGTGACACCTCTGCCCTGACCTTTTTCATGAAACGCAAGTGCATCAATATTTCATTTTCAATGCACCTGGCCGCATAGGTAGCCAGCCGTGTACCTTTGCCCGGGTTAAAGGTGTTGATTGCTTTGATCAGGCCGATGGAGCCGATGGAGATTAGGTCGTCCGGGTCCTCGCCGGCGTTGTCGAATTTTTTGACAATGTGCGCAACCAGCCGCAGGTTCCGCTCCGTGAGTACGTTGCGGGCTTTTTCGTCACCCCGTTTTAAAAGCTTGAGGTATTTTGCTTCTTCCTCTTCTGTCAGCGGCTGTGGAAAGGTGTTGTTGGCAATGTAGGAAACGAGCAATAGAAGACCGTTTACCAGCGATAAAAGGGTCAGGGTCCAGAGACCTGACAGCATCCGTCTATCCCCCCCTAAATTCGCATGCTATTTATCATATGCGTTGCCGGCAGATTGCGTGCTTCAATAAAGAAATGTTTTTAAAGGATTTTGGGACTGTCCGGAGAAGGTAGGGAGAAAATAATATGTCGGGGTTTGTTCACACCGGATGGATCAGATATCTTAAATAAAGGGGACGGGACAATGGCCGATGTAGCAGGGGTTATTCTGGCCGGGGGAAAAAGCAGGCGGATGGGCACTGACAAAGCCTTTTTGACTGTCGGCAGGGAAGCCATGATCGAGCGTGTTGCCGCGGAACTGGGAAAGGTATTTAAAGAAGTCCTGATTAGCGGGGGGAATGAGCAAACGGGCGCGCGTCTGGGCTTGAAGGTGGTGCCGGACCTGATTAAAGGCTGGGGTCCATTAAGCGGCATTCATGCTTCACTGCTGGCGGCGCAAAGCCGCAAATGCCTTTTAGTACCCTGCGATATGCCCTTTTTGAGCGCCGAATTGGCCGGGATCATGGCCGAGTTGTCGGATGGCTACGATATTACTGTTCCCCAGCACGGTGATTACCTGCAGCCCCTGTTCGCCGTTTACGACAAAAACTGTATCCCGGCTGTGGAAGAAGCCTTAAAGGACGGCAGACACAAGGTAGTTGATATTTACCCGCGGGTGAGGGTAAAATATGTCAGTGAAATGGTTTTAAGAGCGGCAGCTGATATCGATACAGTGTTTTTTAATGTAAACACGCCGCTGGACCTGGAAAAGGCCAGAATCATGGAGAAAAAAAGAAATAAAGTCAGGAGCACCAATTGCTGAAAAAGCTTTATCCGCGTTTATACGTGTCCTCAATACTGGAAATCAATCCTTGTCTGCTGAAAGGATTAGGGCTGAAGGGTGTCATTTTTGATCTGGACAATACCATTGTCCGGCGGGATTCACTGAAAACCCCCCCGGAGGTGTTGGAGATGGTTTTGGAAATGCGCCGGCAGGGTTTTAAGCTGGGCATTGTCTCCAATAATTCCCGCCACCGGGTGGATACAATTGCCACAGAAATGGGCATTCCAGCGGTACACCGGGCAGTTAAGCCGCTTGCCGGACCGTTTCGACGCGCTCTTAAACTGCTGGGTACCCATCCCGCTGAAACCGCTCTGGTAGGTGACCAGATATTTACCGATATACTGGGTGGTAACCTGGCCGGCCTCTATACCATACTGGTTGTACCCATGCAAGGTAAGGATTTCTGGGGTACCAGGCTAATCTCCCGCCACCTGGAAAAAATGGTGCTGGCCCGTCTAAAGAAAAAACCGGAGGTTTATCATGGCAAGTGGGATTAGCGGTTGCACAAAAATATGTGGTATTTTTGGTTACCCGGTGGGTCATACTTTTTCGCCGGCCATGCATAACGCGGCTTTTGCCGCTGCGGGGCTGGATTATGTATATGCGCCATTCACTGTAGCGCCGCATTCTCTGGCTGCGGCGGTAGAAGCAATCAGGGCACTGGATTTGGTGGGGGTGAATTTAACGGTTCCCCACAAGGAGGCCGTGCTGCCCCTGCTGGATGGTCTTTCGTATGAAGCGGTCAGGGTTGGCGCCGTTAATACGATCATTAACCGGGAAGGGTATCTGTACGGCGAAAATACAGACGGCAAAGGGTATTTAAAAGCACTGCTGGAAGCAGGTTTTGCACCGGAAGGAAAGACGGTATTGTTTTTAGGGGCGGGCGGATCGGCGCGTGCCGTAGCGGTGCAACTGGCGTTGGCCGGGGCGGGCAAAATGGTCTTTGCCAACCGGACAGAGCCCAGAGCCGCTGATTTGGCCCGTTTTGTCGCCGAGAAAACAGGGGTCCGGGTGGAACTGGCGCCCTGGCCGGAACAGAATGGAGATAAACTGCCTGAACAGACACTGGCGGCTGCTGATCTGGTGGTGCAGACCACCTCCCTGGGCATGAGCCCCAAGGTCTATGAGACTGTGCCGCTGCCTTTTGCCAGCTTTAGGCCGGGGCAGGTGGCTTCAGACCTGGTGTACAACCCGGTGGAGACACTGTTTTTGAAAAAGGCCAGGCTGGCCGGTGCTGTTACCGTCGGTGGCCTGGGCATGCTACTGCACCAGGGAGCCCTCGCTTTCGAACTATGGACGGGCGTCACCGCGCCTCTCCCGGTAATGCGGGAGGCGCTAAAGAAAGAGTTGCTGCACAGATAGGGGTTGGCGGGTAAAAACCCGCCCGGCAATAGACAAAGAATTAGAACGGTGTATACACAACTTACCGGCCAATCCAACTTGGAGGGAAATATGCTCAGATATCTTACAGCGGGGGAATCCCACGGGCCGGCTCTGGTGGCTGTGATCGAAGGCCTGCCGGCCGGGCTGTCCCTTTCCGCCGCATATATCAATAGGCAATTAGCCCGCCGTCAGAGCGGGTACGGCCGTGGCGCCAGGATGAAGATAGAGTCGGATGCGGTGCGTTTTTTGTCCGGCGTGCGGGACGGCGTTACCCTGGGCAGCCCGGTGGCGCTATTAATTGAAAATCAAGACTGGGCCAACTGGTCGCGGGTGATGGCCCCGGAGCAGGGCGCGCAAGTGGATGAGCGGGTGCTTACCAGGCCCCGTCCCGGGCATGCCGACCTGGCCGGGGTTTTAAAATATGGCCACAGGGATATCAGAAACGTCTTGGAGCGCTCCAGCGCCCGGGAGACCGCTGCCCGTGTGGCGGCCGGCACAGTTGCCCGCAGGCTGCTGGCAGAACTGGGTATGGAAATAACCGGGCATGTGCTGCAAATCGGCGGTATTGCCGCTAAAGTCGCTGAACTAAGCCCGGCGGAGCTGAAAGAACGCGCTTTCGCCTCACCCCTGCTGTGCGCTGATCAACGGGCGGAGGAGGATATGATCACGCTTATAGATCGGGCCGGGTGTGACGGGGATTCACTGGGCGGCGTCTTTGAAATAAGGGTGGGTGGCGTGCCCCCCGGCCTGGGCAGTCATGTCCACTGGGACCGCAAGCTGGACGCCCGGCTGGCGGCGGCGCTGATGAGCATCCAGGCCGTTAAGGGTGTTGAGGTCGGTCAGGGCTTTACCGCTGCGGCCATGGCAGGTTCGCAGGTACAGGACGAGATTTTATATGAAAATGATCGGGGTTTTTACCGGTGTACCAACCGGGCCGGCGGCATCGAAGGCGGTATGAGCAACGGCGAGGAAATAATATTGCGTGCGGCTATGAAACCGATCCCCACGCTTAACCGGCCATTGATGAGTGTTGATCTGATCAGCAAAAAACCTTCAGCCGCTGCGGTGGAACGCTCGGATGTGTGCGCCGTGCCGGCCGCCTGTGTGGCGGGAGAAGCGGTTACGGCCTGGGAACTGGCTCGCGCCTGCACTGAAAAATTCGGCGGGGACAGCATGACTGAGCTGCGGCGGCACATAGACAGCTACCAGGCTGCCTTAAGGCAGGTTTAATTAGATGAGGAATATTGTTCTTATCGGCTTTATGGCCACCGGTAAATCTACTATTGGGCGTTATCTGGCGCGGCGCTTGGGGCGCCCCCTGATTGATACTGATAAAGAAATTGAGCTGGTTACCGGCAAGACTGTGGCGCAGATTTTTGCCAGGGATGGGGAAAAGCGCTTTCGTTCCGAGGAAAGCTTGCTGGTGAGAAAGCTTGCTTTAAAAGAAGGGTTAATCATTGCCACAGGCGGCGGCATGGTGTTGAACCGGGAAAATTTCAGACTGCTCAAGGAAAACGGTATTTTGATCGCTCTCACCGCCGCGCCGGAGATAATCCTTCAGCGTGTTAAGGGCAAAAGGCACCGCCCCCTTCTGGCCGGAGGGGATCTCAGGGATAATATCAAGGTGCTGCTGCAGGAACGGGAAGGAATCTACCGGGAGGCTGACTTAACGGTGGATACGGGATGCTGCAGCGCCGGCGAGGCTGTACAGCAAATCATTTCCTACCTGGCAGAAAGGGAGTCCTGCGATGATCACCGTTCCAGTAAACCTGGGCCCCCGCAGTTATAATATTTACATAGGCAGCGGGATTCTTTGCCGGCTGGGCGGCTGGGTAAGGGAGAGCACAACCGGCGACAGGGCGCTGCTGGTATCCAACCCCAGGGTCCTGGCCTTGTACGGCGAAATAGTAAGCAAAAGCCTGGGGGAGCATGGTTATCAGGTTATTCCGGCGGAAATGGGTGACGGCGAGGAATATAAGAACCTGGCCACACTGGAAAAACTATATGAACTGGCCTGCGCCCGGGGTCTGGACCGGGGCTGCCCGATAATCGCCCTTGGCGGCGGGGTGACCGGCGACACCGCCGGGCTGGCCGCGGCCACCTACCTAAGGGGGGTGCCATTTGTCCAGGTTCCCACATCCCTTTTGGCCCAGGTGGACAGCAGTGTAGGGGGCAAGGTGGCGGTAAACCTCCCCGCAGGCAAAAACATCATTGGCGCTTTTTATCAGCCGAAGCTGGTTGTTGCGGATATGGACGCCCTGCGGACGCTCCCCCGGCGGGAGATCAAATGTGGACTGGCGGAAATAATCAAGTACGGTGTGATTAGCGACGCCGGCTTTTTTTGCTGGCTGGAAGAAAACATAGAAAGGCTGTTGTCCCTGGACGAGAGCGCGCTGGCCCAGGCAGTGGCGCTTGCCTGCCGCAGCAAAGCGCAGGTAGTAGAGACGGATGAAACTGAACAGGGCCGGCGCGCTATCTTAAACTTCGGCCATACGGCCGGGCATGCGCTGGAGGCCCTGAGCGGCTACAAGGTGTTTTGTCACGGGGAAGCAGTGGCTGCCGGCATGGCGGTGGCTGCCAGGCTGGCGGTGGCGATGGGGCTGCTGCCGGAAGAACAGGAGCGCCGCATTGTTGCTCTAATAAACCTGGCCGGCCTGCCTGTGGAGTTGCCGCCTTCTTTAGACAGCCAAGAGATCATTGCCGCCATGCGCCGGGACAAAAAGTCGCGTGCCGGCAAGCTCACCTTTGTTCTTCCGCTTGACATCGGCAGTGTAAAAATATTTGACGATTTGCCGGTAGGGCTGATCCGGCAGGCCCTTTGCCCCGGGAAAACAGTTTAAGGTATACACACACATCTCATGCCGCTTAAAGGCGGCGCTGACCGGGCCGCTGCCCTGCCGGGCCCCACTTGATTCAGGCGCCGGTTATTTTATATAATAAAGGAAAATCTGCGGGAGGTATTGTTATGGCTGTAGTTGATGTAACTGTTGTACCGGTTGGTACGGCGTCCGCCAGTTTGAGCGAATATGTGGCCGGGTGCCTGGCGGTGCTGCGTGGCGCGCAGGGGATCTCCTGGCAGCTAACCCCCATGTCCACAGTCATCGATGGTGACCTGGACAGAGTGCTGGCGGTAATCAAGCAGATGCACGAGCAGCCCTTTATCAAGGGCGCCGGCCGGGTGGTGACCACCATCCGCATTGATGACCGCAGGGACAAGGCTCTTACCGCAGCAGGCAAGGTGGCTGCCGTCCGGGCCAGGCTCGATCGGGAATAAGGTATGGCAGCAGCCGTGGATTACTATACTGAACTGATAAATACCATAAAACGGGGGGTTTTCCAGCCTGTTTACCTTTTTTATGGTGAAGAAGGCTACCTGCGGGAGCAGGCCGCGGGCCGCTTTATAGAATTCTGCCGGCAGGACGGTGGCTTGGATTTTAATATTGACCTGATCGACGGCGACACGGCCGGCCCCGGGGATATAGTCGCCAGTGCGGAGACCCTGCCGCTTTTGGCGACGAAGCGTCTGGTGATTGTGAAGAACCCTTCTTTTTTCAAGGGCGCCAAACGGGCCGCTAGGGAAGAGACGGCAGAAATTGAGGGAAAACCCGCCTCCCGTGGGGAAACTGTGCTGCTGAAATATTTAAAAGAACCCCTGGATTCGACTATCTTGTTATTTAATACCGATGAACCGGTGGACAAAAGAAAACGTCTGTTCAAGGCGGTGCAAAAAGCCGGTAGGGCAGTGGAATTTACCTGTCTGAAGCGGAATGATCTGATGCGCCTGATGGCGCAGAAGGCCGGCAAAGCCGGCTGCCGTCTTGCCGGCGGGGCCTTGGACAAACTGCTGGACCTGGCCGGACCGTCACTGCAAAAATTGAGTGTGGAGTTTGATAAACTGCTTAGTTATGCGGGGCCGGGCGGGCTGATTAGCGTGGGGGACGTGTGCAGGCTGTGCCCCCCTGTCCTGGAGGATAATATTTTCGCCATTGTTGACGCGGTAGGCAACAGGCGCTGCGGAGAGGCCCTCGGGGGCATTAAAGACATGCTGGCGGCCAAGGAGCCCCCGCTGCGCATCCTGGCCATGATTACCAGGCAGTTCAGATTGCTGGTGCAGGTCCATGACCTGACAGGTAAGGGGCGCCCGCCCCGGGAAATTGCCGCACGGCTGAAAATGCATCCCTATGTGGCGCAAAAGCTGGCCGCCCAGTGTAAAAATTTCAGTGGGGAAAGCTTGATACGCATTTTTCAGTCCCTCCTGGATATAGACGAAGCGGTGAAGACCGGCAGGCAAGAATTTTACCCGGCGGTAGAACATTTTATTCTGAAACTCTGTGCCCAAAACCTGTCCCGGGGACAGCCTTCCTGACCCGACCATGCTGCTGATTTGCCAAAACCTTTCCCAGTATGCCTATCCCCACCCGTAGGGCGGGTAGGGGGTGAACCTGTAGGGCGGGCTTCAGCCCGCCAAAGTGCGGCTAAAGTCGCACCTGCCGGCTACAACAAAAAAGCCCCAGCTTTTCTCAGCTGCGGCTTTGTTCTTTCCATTTATTACCCACTGTAATTACCCGGCAGACTTGTTAAACCTTTTAGTTAAACGGGATTTTTTGCGTGAAGCTGCATTTTTATGTAAAATGCCTTTCGTAACAGCCTTATCAATGGCAACTACAGCCTTTTTAAGTTTCAGACCGGCTTCATCCCGGTCGGCAACTTTCATCGCTTCCTCGAACCGCCTGATGGTGGTCTTTAGAGCCGACTTGATCCTGGTGTTACGTATCGTCCGCTTGCGAGTAATTTCAACCCTTTTCACGGCGGATTTGATGTTTGGCATATATGTCTCACCTCCCAACGGCAACAATTTTACCACGTGCAAAAAAAAATTGCAAGGCCCGGCTGTATAAGCTTTCATAATTTGGTTAAAGCTATTTTCAAGACTGACAAGGCAGGAGGTGACATGTAAATGCAGTGGCTTGGTGTTATTATTAGATTTGTTGTTTCAGCACTTGTATTGATTGTTGTAAGCTGGCTTTCACCGGGTTTCGTGGTAAAGGGAGGATTCGTCGGGGCGTTGATAGCCGCTGTTGTGATAGCCGTCCTGGGATATGTGGCAGAGGCCCTTCTGGGAGAACGCATTTCCCCGCAGAGCAGGGGACTGGTGGGTTTTATCACAGCGGCAGTGGTTATTTACGTGGCTCAGTTTATTATCCCCAGTATGCTCAGCGTGAGCATTATCGGCGCATTGATATCCGCCTTCATTATTGGATTGATTGATGCCTTTGTCCCAACCGCATTGCGGTAGATCCACACTCTCATAAACCCCCCGCCCCGGGCATAAAATTTAAGAACTAGCCCGAACGGGGGGTTTATTATGTATTCTGTTTCCGCCGGCAGGCGCAGGAGGGCTTTTCCGGGCCGCCCACCCTTGAAGATTATCGGCTTGCTGTTTTTTTTGTTATTCTGCCTGGTTAAAATGGTTCCGGCCGTTTTAGCGGCACAGCCTGTCTGGGCCGGCGCCGTCAAAGGGTTGCCCGGCAGGTCCCTGGGTTTTTTGCAGGAGGAGCCTTTGCAAATTATCAAGGGTGAGTTGCCCGTATTCCTCTGTGGTGGTTTTGCTGATGATCGGCAGCCTTCTATGGTTATGGGATCATTTTTAGGCGGCGTTGCTGCTGTGGCCCGGGTTAACCTGCACAACCCGGCTTCTGTCCTGCAATCACAAATACCGCTGCTGACTGCGGTAGATTTCTCTGGAGCGGCGCCTGTGGGCAATCCTAACGCGGGTGAGAACTGTGAAAGGGTTGTCCCCGCCCTTACCGGGGAAACCCTAGTTTGCGTTTATAATACCCATACCGGAGAAACCTACAAACGCACTGACGGGGTTGAACGGCTCGACGGCGGGCACGGCGGGGTGGTCACAGTAGCGGCCGCTTTCCAGGAAACGCTGGAAAACAATTTTGGGATCAAGGTGGCCAGATCCGACAAGGTAAACGACAGAAATTACAATTTGTCCTATATCGAATCTGAAAAAACAGCCCGTGCACTCCTTGCCGCCAATCCGCATACCCGTATTATTTTTGATATCCACCGCGATTCAAGCAAGACCAGGGAACAAAGCACCGTAAATATTAACGGGCAGGACATGGCCACCTTGCTGTTTATCGTCGGTTCGGATGCCCGCAAGCCCTTTCCGGGTTGGAGTGAGAACTACGCCCTCGCTGTAAAGCTTTCAGCCCGGATCAATGAAAAATATCCGGGGCTATCCCTGGGTGTGCGGGTGATGGACGGTGTATATAATCAGAATCTGGGTCCGCGCGCCGTGTTGCTGGAGGCAGGCACAACAGAGAACTCTTGCGAGGAAGCGATCCGTTCCGTCCGGTTGCTGGCCGGCGTTGTGGCTGGTGTAATCAGTGAAGAATATATTACTCCCTTTGGGAAAGCACCATTGGAACAGACCCGGGTATATTGAACAACCTATTGGGACATTATCATTGTTGTAGGGCTGGTTCCACTATAGCTGTGGTGTGTCTCCGTTGTAATGGGGTGGCGGACATGAATTGGACAAGGTATAAAATTATTATTCTATTATGCGCCGCCGTTGTGGCCTGGGGGGTATCCTATTCGATTGGCGAATTTAATTGCCGGGTACGCCCGCAGACCCCTTTACAGGCTTTTAGCCTGCAGTCTTGCGGGCACAGTGTTTATCATGTCGACTTTTTAGGCGAAGGAATCGATTTCACCTTCCCCCCGGAACAGGTAAGACAAATTGCCGGCTTAGAACTAATTAGGAAGTGCCATGTACAGGCGGACGTTTTCTTAGATTTGGCAGGTAAAAGCATTCAAGATTTCCTCTTAGAAATACAGGTCAGATTTCACAAGGGTAAAGAATGGCTGCAGAGCCGGCGGTGAACGGTAATATTATTTGAAAAGGAAGTCACCGACAAATGGGGGCAATGAGATACCACGTATTTCAAAGCAAAGTGTGCCGGGTGAATTGTATCCCCGGCACGTTCTTATTTTTATTGGCAGTCGGCTGGGGCGGTGTTATAATTATGTGGTTGTATTCATAACGGGGGAACGAAAATGGAATGGGAAAAAGATAGAATCCGCAATTTTTGCATCATCGCCCACATCGATCACGGCAAATCAACGCTGGCCGACAGGCTTTTGGAATATACGGGCGCGCTGGACAGCAGGGAAATGACCAACCAGGTGCTGGATCAGATGGATCTGGAACGGGAGCGGGGCATAACCATTAAAATGAAGGCAGTGCGTTTGCGTTACAGGGCCAGGGACGGATTGGAGTATCAATTGAACCTGATTGACACGCCCGGGCATGTGGACTTTTCCTATGAAGTCTCACGCAGCCTGGCCGCCTGCGAGGGGGCGCTGCTGGTTGTCGACGCGGCCCAGGGGATTGAAGCCCAAACCTTGGCCAATGTTTATCTGGCCCTGGAGCATAACCTGGAAATTATTCCGGTGGTTAATAAAATTGACCTGCCTGGTGCGGACCCGAACGAGGTTAAGCAGGAAATTGCGGACGTGATTGGGCTGGACGTGGCCGACGCTGTCATGGCTTCAGCCAAAAACGGCATCGGTATAGAAGAGATTTTAGAAAAGATCGTAAAAGTAATCCCGCCGCCCGGCGGCCAGGTCGGCTCTCCTCTGCGGGCGTTGATCTTCGATTCGCATTATGATCCCTACAAAGGGGTGATTGCCTATATCCGGGTGATGGAAGGCGCGGTGCGAACAGGCATGCTGGTTAGAATGATGGCCACCGGAAGGGAATTTGAAATCAACGAGGTGGGTATTTTCAAACCTGCCCCGGCCGGCATCGGTGTCCTCCATGCCGGTGAGGTGGGCTTTATCGCCGCCAGTATTAAAAATGTCCAGGACTGCCGGGTAGGGGACACGGTGACGGACGCCGCCCATCCGGCTCCCGTGCCTCTGCCGGGCTATCGCCGGGCCACGCCGATGGTCTACTGCGGATTATACACGGCTGATACCGTTGATTACAGCGACCTGCGGGAAGCAATGGAAAAGCTCAGCCTGAACGACGCCTCGCTAATCTTTGAGCCGGAAACATCCGAGGCATTGGGCTTCGGGTTCCGCTGCGGCTTTCTGGGGCTGCTGCATATGGAGATCATTCAGGAACGCCTGGAGCGCGAATACGGGCTAAATTTGATTACCACAGCTCCCAACGTGGTCTACCGCGTTGCCACCACAGCGGGGGAAATACTGCAGATCGAAAACCCCAGCAAAATCCCGCCCGCCGGAAAGATGGAATATATCGAAGAACCTTATGTCCGGGCAACTATTATGGCTCCCAAAGACTATGTCGGGGCAATTATGGAACTGTGCCAGGAGCGGCGCAGCATCTTCGGCAACATGGAGTATATGGGCCTGCACCGGGTGATGCTGACCTACGATATGCCCCTCAGCGAAATCATTTATGACTTTTTCGACCAGCTGAAATCGCGCACCAAAGGTTACGCGTCGCTGGATTATGAACTGGCCGGCTACAGGCAGTCCAGTCTGGTCAAGCTGGATATTTTGATTGCCGGTGAAGTGCTGGACGCGCTGTCAATTATTGTGCACAGGGATAAGGCCTACTACCGGGGCCGCCAGTTGGTAGAAAGGCTGCGTGGTTTGATCCCCCGCCATCTTTTCGAGGTGCCGATCCAGGCCTCCATCGGCAACAAAGTCATTGCCCGGGAAACGGTCAAGGCAGTGCGCAAGGACGTGCTGGCCAAGTGCTACGGCGGGGACATCAGTCGCAAGCGCAAGCTGCTGGAAAAGCAAAAAGAAGGCAAGAGAAGGATGAAACAGGTGGGCAGTGTGGAAATCCCCCAGGAAGCTTTCATGGCCGTACTGGGCCTGGGTGAAAAATAGGGGGAGCCCTGGTTTAGGGGTTGCTGTACCGCTATTAACACGCCGGCTTGAACAGGGTAAGGGCTTGGATGCAAATTCTAAAAAAATGCGGACAAGTTGTTGTTGCTTAAAAATTATGGTCTTGTCATGTATGTTTTTTGGCGGGGGGTACAATAGTGTCGATTGGGCTTTATATACACGTCCCTTTTTGTATTAAGAAATGCCTTTACTGTGATTTTATCTCTTACCCGCTCAGCGAGAAAGCGGTCAAAATATACCTGGGTTCCCTTGTCAGGGAAATTAATCTCTACGGATCAGCGCTGGCTGATGAGGATAAAATCATCACCAGTATTTTTTTTGGCGGCGGTACCCCTACCACCCTCCCGGCTGCTTCGTTTAAGGTGCTGCTGGATGCGGTGCGCTCCGCCTTTTCACTGACGGCTGAATGTGAAATAACAGTGGAGGCAAATCCGGGTACCGTGGATGAGGCGGGCCTGGCCGGGCTGCGGCAGGCGGGGGTGAACAGGCTCAGCATCGGCGTCCAGTCTTTTGATGACCGGCTGCTGGCTGTCCTGGGCCGCCTGCACAGCGCGGCGCAGGCTGCCCGGGCAGCACACCTGGCCAGAAAAGCGGGATTTGACAACCTTAACCTGGACCTTATCTTCGGCATCCCCGGCCAGAGCGCCCACGACTGGAGGGAAACGCTGCGCGGAGCTTTGCAAATCGCACCGGAGCATCTTGCCGCCTACTGCCTTCAACTGGAAGAAGGGACTCCGCTGGCCCAGGCTGTGGAAGGCGGCGCAATTCGCCCCTGCCCTGAGGAAACTGAACTGACTATGTACCGGGATGCGGCGGCATTTCTCACAGCGCAGGGCTACGAGCATTATGAGATATCAAATTTTGCCAGGCCCGGCAAGCGGTGCGCCCACAACCTCATATACTGGCTGAACAGGCCTTATCTGGGGCTCGGGCCGGCGGCGCATTCGTTGCTCAAGGGGGTCAGGTTTGCCAATGAGATCACGTTGGAGGGGTATTCCGACAGGCTTTCCCGGGAAGAATATCCCGTAGAAAGCAGGACACGCCTTACTGTTGCAGACGAAATGTCCGAAATGATGTTTCTCGGGCTGCGCCTTATCGGGGGTATCAATTTAAAGGAGTTTTACGGGCGTTTTGGCCGGCGGGCAGAGGACGTCTACAGGCGGGAAATAGCAGCCCTGATGCAGAAAGGCTTGCTGGAAATAAGCTCTGGGCGCCTGCGCCTGACAAAAAAAGGCCTGCCCCTGGGCAATGTGGTTTTCAGGGAATTCGTTTGAATCTTGCCAATTCCCTTGACAAACATATAGAGGTTTGTTATTTTTTATTTAAGTGTTTTTAGCACTCAGCGCAACAGAGTGCTAACAATGAAAGGGGGTTCCGGTATGGACGACCGCAAGCAAAAGGTATTACTTGCTATCGTACAGGACTTTATCGCTACCGCTGAACCCGTCGGATCGAGGACTATTGCCAAGAAATACGGGCTTGGTGTAAGCCCGGCCACAATCCGCAATGAGATGGCCGATCTGGAAGAGATGGGTTACATTGAGCAGCCGCACACCTCCGCAGGGCGGGTTCCGTCCGTGCGCGGTTACCGCTATTATGTAGACTACCTGATGAAAAAAAGGGAGTTGACCAGGGAAGAAGAGGATTTAATCCGCGGCCAGTTGGAAAAAAAGGCCCGGGACGTGGGCAAGATTTTTCAGCGCACCGGAAACCTGCTCTCGCAGCTTACCAGCTACACCTCAATGGTATTGACCCAGCAGAGAAGGCCGGGCAAATTCAAACACATCCAGCTGGTATCGATGAACCCCGCCCAGACAATGGTCATAGTTGTGATGGACAGCGGGGCGGTACACCACAGGCTGATAGAAACACCGGAGAGCATTATCGCCAGCGACCTGGAAACGCTGTCCCGGGTGTTAAATGCCAAACTGCAGGGCCTGCATATGGATACAATCAAATTTACCCTGCTCAAAGAGCTGTATTTTGAGTTGGGCCGGCACAAGCATATTCTGGACCTGTCCCTGGAACTAATCCAGGACAGCCTTTCTTTAGGAGAGGAAGATAAGATTTACCTGGGCGGGGTTTTTAACATGCTCACCCAGCCGGAATTCCATAACGCGGAAAGGATCAAAACCATGCTGGGTATCCTCGAGCAGGAGGATCTCCTCTGTGAGCTGCTGTCCGGTGAGAACTTTGATCGGGGCGTGACCATCAGAATCGGCGACGAGATCAAAGACTACGATATCAAGGACTACAGCGTGGTAGCCGCGCCTTACCGGTTAGGGGGGCGCAAAATCGGCACAGTGGGTGTGCTTGGCCCAACCAGGATGGATTATGCTAAAGTGATTAGTGTTGTTGATTTTTTAACCAAGAATCTCTCTGTGGCCCTGGATAGGGTGCTGCGAGGCAAGGGGAGATAGGAAGCTTTGTGTATGCGTTTGAAGAAGAAAACCATTAATCGGGATATCTGTTCTGTTGTTGAAGATAGGAGGGCGCCGTGGTTTGAGTTTGAAGAAGGAAGCTGTTAGCGGGGCGGACGTCGATGAAAGGCTGGCCGCCCTGATCACCAACTCCAACGCCATTCGGGCCATTGCCAGTGCCGTGGAGGGTACCCTCGGGCCTAAGGGGCTGGACACCATGCTGGTCGACAAATTTGGTGAAGTGGTAATTACCAACGATGGTGTCACGATATTAACCATGATGGAAGCCAACCACCCTGCGGCCAGGATGTTGATTAACATCGCCAGGGCGCAGCAGGAGGAAATCGGCGACGGTACCACTACGGCCACCGTAATAGCCGGCGCGTTGATCGGGTCCGGGGTGGAGCAGGTGGCGCGCGGGGTGCCGGTGGCCCGGGTAATCGAGGGGCTGCGGGCGGGCCTTAAAAAGGCGTTGCAGATCATGCGTGAGCAGTCGCGCCCGGTGTGCGGCCTGGCTGATCAGGCGATCCGCCAGGTGGCGTTGATTGCCGGGCGCGGCCACGAGGATATTGCCGACCTGGTGGTACAGGCGGCGGTAATGATCGGCGCGGGCAAACTGAGGGATTATACCTTCAAGTTTCCGGATACAATTGTGGCGGAGGAGGGGGCTGAAAACGAGGTCTTTATGGGCGTGATTATCAATAAGGAACGGATCAACCGCCAGATGCCCGGTGAGCTGAAGGATTTAAGCGTACTGGTGATTGACGACGCCCTGGAACCTGAGGGGATCGACGAGGAGGCCCTGGGCACTGAGGCCGGCTTTAAGCGCTACATGCAACTGCGAGAGGAATTCAACGCTAACCTGCAGAAAATTGCCGGGCTTGGTGTCGGATTGGTGCTGGTGGATCGTGGTGTTAGTGATGATGCGGAAGATATTCTAACTGACGCGGGTGTCATGGTGGTGCAGCGGGTGGCCAACAGGGAACTGCGCAAGGCGGCAGAACACACAGGAGCAAGGGTGTTAAAACGCACCGGCCTGAAAAAGCCGCCCGGGGAACTGGAAAAATGCCTGGGCCGCGCCGCCCGTGCCTATAATGATGAAAAGCTCGAACAGGTCTGGGTCCTGGGCGGCGGCGGCAAGCCTATGGCCACTGTGCTGGTGGGCGCTGCTACAGCGGAAGTCGTCGGTGAAAGGGAGCGCATTGCCAGAGACGCGGCAGCCGCGGTGCAGTCGGCCATCAAGGGCGGGGTGATCCCGGGCGGTGGTTCCCTGGAGCTGGCCATAGCCCGCCAGGTGGAGAAGGTGCGGGAGGGCGCCCGCGGCATGGCCGCCTACGGGGTGGACTGTGTGGTTGAAGCGCTCAAACGTCCCCTGTCTCAGATCGTGGCCAATGCCGGTTTTAACCCCTTGGAAAAATTGGGTGATGTGATTGCCGCCCAGGCTGAAACGGGGAAAAACTCGCTGGCCGTTGATTGCGACAGCGGCCAGGTGGCGGATATGCTGGAAATCGGCATTATGGATCCGGCTGATGTAAAAATATACGCCCTCAAGGCCGCCGGTGAGGTAGCAGAGGCGATATTAAGAATAGATACGATTATCAAAAAACGCGAAGAAAAAGAAATAGAAAGAGGCAGGCAGGCCGGGGAAAATAGTAAAATGTTTTAATTGAGGTGATTAAAAGTGGGTGCACACGATGGAAAAGAAAAGAATTTTGAAGGGTTAAATAACAATGGGATCGCCGGTGAAAATGCGCTGGATGAAGACATTCAAACAGCCGGGTCAGAATCGCTGGACGCCGCCGGGAACAGATCCCCGGGCGCCGCGGCGGAACGCGGGGCGGGCGCGGGTGTTGCGGACGTCACCGGTGATGAAGCGGACAGCGATCCGTTAATTCTGAGCAAGCAACTGGAAGAACAAACAAAAAAGGCCGATGATAATTTTGATCGTCTGCTCCGGCTGCAGGCCGACTATGATAATTTTAGACGGCGGACGCGCCAGGAAAAAGAGGATATTTATAAATATTCTTCTGAACGCCTGATTACCGCCATGCTGCCGGTGCTGGATAACTTCGACCTGGCCCTTACGGCGGAAGGCAATACCGTAGAATCCTTCAAAGCCGGGATGCAGATGATCTACAAACAGCTGCTGGACGTACTGGCTGCGGAGGGGTTTGCGCAGATTCCCGCTGTTGGTGAACAATTCGATCCTACAAAGCATGAGGCGGTGCAGCGGGCCGAATCGGCGGAGCATCCCGACAACACCATTGTTGAGGAATTCCGGCGGGGCTATTATTTGAAGG
The DNA here is from genome assembly GCA_964390855.1 of uncultured Eubacteriales bacterium. Lineage (GTDB taxonomy): Bacteria > Bacillota > Desulfotomaculia > Desulfotomaculales > Pelotomaculaceae > Syntrophopropionicum. The sequence goes on from CAYMJG010000037.1 coordinate 18,181, forward strand.
ATAAGGTAATCCGCGCCTCAATGGTCAAGGTGGCCAAGTCATAGCAATAATAAATTTATTATATAATTGGAGGTTTAAGCAATGTCTAAAGTAATAGGAATAGATCTGGGTACGACCAATTCCTGTGTGGCGGTGATGGAAGGCGGCGAGGCGGTGGTGATCCCCAACGCCGAGGGCGCTAGGACTACCCCTTCAGTAGTGGGCTTTTCCAAAACTGGCGAAAGGTTGCTCGGACAGGTGGCCAAAAGACAGTCGGTAAGCAACCCGGATCGCACAGTCAGTTCCATAAAACGCCATATGGGTACGGGTTTTAAAGTAACCATCGAAGATAGAGACTACACTCCGCAGGAAATATCAGCGATGATCCTGCAGAAATTAAAAGCTGACGCCGAGGCCTACTTGGGCGCCAAGGTAGAAAAGGCGGTAATTACCGTACCGGCTTACTTCAGCGATTCCCAGCGCCAGGCCACCAAAGACGCCGGTAAGATTGCCGGCCTGGAGGTGCTGCGGATCATCAACGAACCAACGGCGGCGGCCCTGGCCTATGGGCTGGATAAGGAAGATGAACAAACAATTTTAGTATACGACCTGGGGGGCGGCACCTTTGACGTTTCCATCCTGGAGCTGGGCGACGGCGTTTTTGAGGTCAAGGCCACCAGCGGCAACAACCGCTTGGGCGGGGATGACTTTGACCAGCGGGTGATTGACTATCTGGCCACAGAATTCAAAAAGGAATCGGGCATTGACCTGCGCAACGATAAAATGGCCATGCAACGGTTAAGGGAAGCCGCTGAGAAGGCAAAAATTGAACTCTCCGGTGTGGCTACAACAAATGTCAACCTGCCGTTTATATCAGCCGACGCGAGTGGGCCAAAACACCTTGATATCAACCTGTCCAGGGCTAAGTTTGAGGAAATGACGGCAGATTTGCTGGAAAAAACAATGGGTCCGACCCGTCAGGCGCTTTCCGACTCCGGGCTGGAACCGAAAGATATCAATAAAATCCTGCTCGTGGGCGGCGCCACCCGCATGCCGGCCGTACAGGAAGCAATCCGCAAATTTTTGGGCAAGGAGTCGCATAAGGGTATTAACCCCGACGAGTGCGTTGCTATCGGCGCCGCCATCCAGGCGGGGGTGCTGGCCGGAGAAGTGAAGGATGTTTTGCTGCTGGATGTGACCCCGCTATCCCTGGGTATTGAAACCCTTGGCGGTGTGTTTACCAAACTAATTGAGCGCAATACAACTATCCCGACCTCAAAATCACAAACTTTCTCTACAGCGGCGGATGGGCAAACTACCGTCGAAATACACGTCAATCAGGGTGAGCGGGCTATGGCCGCTGATAACAAAACCCTGGGCCGTTTTACTCTCACTGGGATCCCACCGGCGCCGCGTGGTGTGCCGCAAATCGAGGTAAAGTTTGATATCGATGTGAACGGCATCGTCAATGTGTCGGCCAAAGATATGGGCACGGGCAAAGAGCAAAGTATGACCATTACGGCTACGACCAAACTTGAGGATCAAGATATTGACAGGATGGTCAAGGAAGCGGAGCAGCATGCTGCCGAGGACAAGGAGCGCAAAGAAGGAGTGGAGATCAGGAATCAGGCCGACAGTATGGTTTACCAGGCTGAAAAAACAATCAAGGACTTTAAGGATAAGGCGGACGCCGCTGCTATAGAAAAACTGCAGGCAGCCACGGACGAGCTTAAGGAGGCCCTCAAAGGAACAGACACCGGTTTGATTAAAACCAAAGTGGAAGCCCTTACAGGCCCGCTTTATGAGCTAACTGCCGCTATGTATCAGCAGGCCGGGCAGCAGGCGGGTCAGTCCGCTGCGGATCAGGCCGGAGAAGCGGGACCCGGCGCGGCCGCGCAGGATCCTGAAGATAATGTTGTCGATGCCGACTACGAAGTTAAAGAAGACAAATAAACGGGCTGCGGGGACGAATATGAGGGTGCGGCGCTATCATGTATTGATGGGAAAATACCCAAAAACATGTAGATTATTTGTACCGCATCTAAAAGATAGTATATAATAATATATTAGTGAGAAATGGTATTGTCCTTTCAGGGGAATCATGGTTCCCCTTTGCTTTGTTTATTACAATGAGGTGGTGTACAGATGGCGAAGCAGGATTATTATGAACTGTTGGGTGTTTCCCGCAATGCTAATGCGGATGAGATAAAAAAGGCCTACCGCAAGCTGGCGCGCAAGTATCACCCGGACGCCAATCCCGACGATCCAAATGCGGAGGCTAAATTTAAAGAGGTCAGCGAAGCCTATGTGGTCTTAAGCGACCCGGAAAAAAGAGCGAATTATGATCAATATGGCCATGCGGGGGTCGACGGGCAGGGTTTTAGCGGGTTTAACGGTTTTGGCGACATGGGCGGTTTTGGCGATATTTTTGAAATGTTTTTCGGCGGCGCCGGTCGCCGGCGCAGTTATGGGCCTGAAAAAGGCCCGGATATCAAGGCTGAACTGGAAATAACCCTGCAGGAAGCTGCTTTTGGTCTGGAACGCGAGATTAAGGTTGCCCGCACGGAAGCGTGCGGCACATGCGGCGGCAGCGGGGCCGCGGCAGGCAGCAAACCGGTGACGTGCGGCGCCTGTCAAGGAAGCGGCCAGGTACAGTTTGCCCAGAACACTCCATTTGGCCGTATTGTCCAATCACGCATCTGTGACCGCTGCCGCGGCAAGGGTAAAATTGTCGAAAAGCCATGCCCAACCTGTCGTGGCACCGGGCAGAACAGGCGCACGCGCAGCATTAATGTCAAGGTCCCACCGGGAGTGGACAACGGCTCCCGCCTGCGTGTCACTGGTGAGGGCGAATCGGGCGCCAGGGGTGGGCCTAGGGGGGACCTGTATGTCTATATCCATGTCAAACCGCACAAGGTATTCAAGCGGGAAGGCGATGACTTAATCTGCGAGATACCTATTTCATTTGTTCAGGCTGCCCTGGGAGATGAACTTGAGGTACCGACACTGGAAGGCAGCGCAACCTTAAAACTGCCCGAAGGGACGCAGACGGGCACAATTTTCCGCATGCGGAGCAAAGGTATGCCCAACGTAAGCGGCTTCGGCCGCGGAGACCAGCATGTTCTGATCAAGGTAATCACCCCCAGCAAACTAAGCGATAAGCAGAAGACCCTGCTCAAGGAGTTTGGCAAACTGGACGGGGGACACCATCTGGGCCAACCTTCAGACAAAAGCATTTTTGAACGGGTCAAGGACGCTTTTATGGGCTAGAGAAACGCATTTTCAAAGGGAGCGAGTATGAATTGTAGGTCGGGCTTCAGCCCGACAAAAGGGGACTGTCCCCTTGGCACGGTGTGGAGGAGTTTATCTGTGAAATGGCTGGAGATTGCTGTTAGTGCTCCCGTAGACGGGATTGAGCAGGTTTCAGAAATTTTCATAGAAATGGGTACTGGCGGGGTTGTTATTGAGGATCCCGCCCTTATTCTTGCCTATGCGCGTGAAATCCACCCCGATGAGTGGGCTGTTCCCGCTCAGCCCGCTTCGGATGGCCTTGCCCTAATCAAGGCCTACCTGCCCCTGCAGGATGGCTGGCAGACACGTCTGGAAAAATTAAAAAACGCTGTCAACCGGCTGAACCTGACGTCCGGATCGGAAATAACCAGGCGTGTCGTCAGGGATGAGGACTGGGCCGGGGCCTGGAAAAAATATTACCGGACGTTGCGCGTTGGGCGGCGACTGGTGGTAAAACCTTCCTGGGAAAATTACCAGCCGCTGGCTGATGATCTGATCATTGAAATGGATCCCGGCATGGCCTTTGGCAGCGGCACCCATTCCACTACGGCCCTATGTCTGAGGTTCTTGGAAAAATATGTGTCCCCGGGTATGAGTGTTTACGATATTGGGACGGGCTCGGGCATACTGGCCATTGCCGCTTCCAGGCTCGGTGCGGCAGAGGTGCAGGCGTTGGACGTTGATCCGCTGGCCTGTGGGGTGGCCGCTAAGAACGTGGCCAATAACAATGCCGGCGAAGTGATCAAGGTGCGCCAGGGACGCCTGGAGGACCTTCCGAAGGGCGGTGCCGACCTGGTTGTGGCTAATATCATTGCCGATGTTATTGCCGGCCTGGCGCCGCACACCGCGCTAGTACTAAAGCCCGGTGGAATATTTATCGCTTCCGGGATTATCAGGGAGAGGGCGGAGATGGTGCGGCGGGCCCTGGCCGCAGCCGATCTGACTATTTGCGAGGAGCAGGCGGACGGGCTGTGGATCGCCATTGCGGCCGTGAAAAAGGCTGGTAATTACTAAAAATAGGGGAGGGGTTCTGATAAATGCCTTTTGTAAACATCAAAATAACTAATGAGGGGGCTACCGCGGAACAAAAGGCCAGGCTGATCCGGGGTGTAACCCAACTACTGGCGGATACACTGGGCAAAAACCCGCAAACTACAGTCGTTGTTATTGAAGAAGTGGATACGGATGGCTGGGGTATCGGCGGTGAGACCGTGACCAGCCGCCGGGCTCAGGGCAGGTGAAAGAGACAAACGCCCCCCGTTTTTTCATAGACCCGGCACAGATCAAGGATGGCCTGGCGCGCATTACCGGGCCGGACGTAAACCACATCACCCGGGTGCTGCGCTTGGGAAGAGGGGACACAGTGGTTGTCCTCGACGGTGGGGGTAAATCTTACGAGGCGGAGGTCCAGGACCCCGGCAGGGACGAAGTTGTCTGCCGGGTTAAAAGGGAACTCTTGACGACCCCTGCCTGCCCCGTAAAGGTTACTCTGGTACAGGGCATCCCCAAAGGCGATAAAATGGATTTAATTATCCAAAAAGGGACAGAACTGGGTGTCAGCCGGGTAATACCGCTGATCTGCCGGCGCAGCGTGCTGAAGGCGGACACCGGGAGGATGCTCCGGAAGGTTGAGCGCTGGCGGCGCATCGCTATGGAAGCGGCCAAACAATGCCGCCGACCGGATGTGCCGGGGGTGGGCGAGGCGGTGGAGTTGGGCCGTCTGCTGGCCGGCCTGCCGGAAAAATGTCTGAAGCTCATGCCCTGGGAAGAAGAGCGTCAGGTCTCTTTGAAAGAAGTGTTGGATAAAAACAACGCCGGTGAGGAAATATATGTCTTTATTGGGCCTGAGGGTGGTTTTACCAGCGGAGAGGTGGAACAGGCGCGGGTGTCCGCCGTCCGGCCGGTAACCCTGGGGCCGCGTATTCTGCGCACGGAGACCGCCGGTATGGCGGTTTTAGCAATGGTCCTCTACCGCTGGGGGGATCTCGGAGGGAGAATTAATTGACAAAAAAAAGGGTGGCGATACATACCCTGGGGTGCAAGGTTAACCAGTACGAGTCTTCGGCACTGGCCTGGCTCTTTCAGGAGCGGGGCTACCGGGTTGTGGACTTTGCCCAAGAAGCTGATGTATACATAATCAATACCTGCACAGTTACCCACCTGGGTGATCGCAAGTCGCGTCAGTTAATCCGCCGTGCCGTGAAGGCCAATCCCCGGGCAATTGTCGCTGTGACCGGCTGTTATGCCCAGGTTTCCCCGGCAGAGGTGCTGAAAATACCGGGAGTGGACCTGGTAGTCGGTACAAAAGACAGATCTTCCCTGGTAGACCTTGTGGAGCGGGAGACCGGACGGCTTTCCCCCGTGAATGCCGTCAGTTCATACGCAAACGGGGATCCATTTGAGGAGATGTCTGCATATTCTATCCAGGACCGGGTAAGGGCATTTCTAAAAATACAGGACGGCTGCAGTAACTTTTGCACCTACTGCATCGTTCCCTATGCCAGGGGCCCGCTGCGCAGCAGGCAGCCGGACAGAGTCATCGAAGCCGCCCGCCATATGGTTGCCGACGGTTATAAAGAAATAGTTTTAACCGGCATCTGCATCGGCGCTTATGGCAGGGGGCTGGGACAGCAGATCAGCCTGGCCGGCCTCATACGTAGGCTGCTTGAAATACAGGGGCTTGGGAGATTGCGTCTCAGTTCCATAGAGCCCCATGATATCACGCCGGAGTTGGTAGAAGTAATTTCGGGTTCCAAAAATTTTTGCCGGCACTTGCACATGCCCTTGCAGAGCGGCAGTGATCAAATTTTGCAAAAAATGGGCAGAAGGTACACGGCCTGGGAATATCTTCGACTGGTGGATATTTTACGGGAGAATATGCCGGGACTCGGTTTGACTACTGATGTGATGGTGGGTTTTCCGGGAGAAAGTGAAGAATGCTATCAGCAAACCGATGATCTTATAAATAAAATCGGCTTCAGCGGCCTGCACGTTTTTAAGTTTTCACCTCGCCGGGGGACTGTTGCCGCCGGCTATGGCCGGCAGGTTGAACCGGCGCTGAAGGACGAGCGCAGCCGCAGGCTAATCCGGCTGGGCAGTGATTTAGCAGCTCAATTCGCCTCATCCCATCTGGGCCTAAATCTAAATGTCCTGGTGGAACAGCCCGCGCCGGATGCCGATGGTTTTTTGGAAGGACATACGGATAACTATATCAAGGCTATGTTTCCGGGGCAAGCCGCCCTTGTAGGGCAGATCGTGCCTGTCCGGGCGGAAAAGCTGCTGGGAAGCGTAATATCAGGCGCAATTATTGACAGGCCGGTTGAAGGATTTAGCAGTGGATGTGTTGAATAATTGATGTAGCGTACATTGCCTTGAAAAGGGGGTGGAAAGATGTCATCAGGTTGCATCTTTTGTAAAATTGCCAATAAAGTAATAAACGCGGATATCATTTATGAGGACCAGTATTTAGTAGTTTTTAAAGACCTCAAACCAGCTGCTCCCGTCCACCTTCTGCTGATACCGAAAAAACATTATTCTTCACTTTTGGACCTTGGGGAAGAGGATTTTGCCCTGGCAGGCCGGATCAATGCGGCTGCCGTGGGTGTTGCCCGCGATCTCGGCTTTGCTGAAAACGGCTTTCGCCTGGTGTGCAATTGCGGCTGGGACGGAGGACAGGTGGTGAACCATCTTCATTATCACCTGCTGGCCGGCCGGGAGTTGCAGTGGCCGCCCGGCTAGTGCGCAACGCATGCTGTCCGCACCAGTGTCAATGGCTTTTTGTCTAGTGTTTATACCCGGTTTCCAGTGCATACATGTTGTCCAAGTCATGGATAATGATGGTTAGGAAAGTTGAGTCCCTGGTTGACTCTTTGGTTTAAGCTGTTGTATAATGTTTAGTGTTTGTTT
>CAYMJG010000038.1:0-24867 GCA_964390855.1 uncultured Eubacteriales bacterium
GCAAAATTTTATTGACAAGATTGAATAATATGCTAAAATTTAATTTGGTTGAAAATACATGTGAGCAAAAGTGTAATGGAGGTTTGCAGGGTTAAAATGTATTAATGTATTAATAAAGGAGGCAGATAAATGAAACATTTGGGCCGCCATGTATTGGCTGAGGTTTGTGGTTGCGACTTCAACATCCTCAACGATATTAAAAAGGTTGAGGAAATCATGGTCAATGCCGCGCTCGAAGCGGGCGCTGAAGTAAGAGAGTGTGTTTTCCATAAATTTAGTCCTCAGGGGGTAAGCGGTGTGGTTGTGATATCAGAGTCGCACCTGGCTATCCATACCTGGCCGGAACTGGGCTATGCGGCAGTAGACGTTTTTACCTGCGGTGATAAGGTTAACCCCTGGGACGCGTGCAACTATCTTAACGATCGTTTTTGTGCTAAACATATGACAGCCAAAGAATTAAAACGTGGTATGACGCCGGAGGAGGTAACCTTGCAAGAAGCCGTGAATATTTAGGGGGGATATTTATTAGTACCAAGCGAATACCGGGTTAGGGAGCCTTGCAACGGAAACGGTTGCAGGGCTTTCTAATTTTTAGGCGCCTCATATCTGTTGTAAAAATTATCGGACAGCAGGATTTAAAGGGAACGTAACGAATATTATCGTCATGATTTGTTATGTTTTTTTGTTGTGGAGGGGTGCTTTTTATGTTGCGGGGGATTATCAGACCTATAGAAAATGAACTGCATACTGTAAACAATATTGTGGGAAAGGAGATGTTTATTGGATCAGCCCATATCGGAGGTTATGCTCACCTGGAATTTTCATATAATGACCAGGTGATCAGACCGGCTCTGGTTTTACTTTCATCACGCATTTATGGTTATAGCGGCGAAAAGGCCCCGTGTCTGGCCAGCGTTTTTCAGTTTACGCATATGGCCTCCGTGGCGCATAAATTTATACCGGAAAAAGATACCGATTACATTAGGGAAGATTCAGATCCGAGAGACGGATCACAGTTCCCAATCCTGGCAGGCGATTATCTGTACGGAAAGGCTTTTTCATTTCTTTATAATGCCGGCATGAGCAATTTTGTGGGCCCGATAGCTGAAATTGTCTGCAGGATCCATGAAGGAGGTATTTTAAAAAACAGAATAAAGGGAAATAATCCTGCTTCAAAAACCTACAATGAGGTCGTGCGCAAAGAAACAGCGGAACTTTTCAGTGGATGTACCGTTATGGGCGCAAGGCTTGCCGGGGCGTCCGCGGAGCAGCAGGAAATTATGGGGCGTTTGGGTATGAATATGGGTATGGCCACAGGTATAATGGAGCGTGGCGCAGCCGCCAAATTCGCGGCTGTTTATCTGGAAGAAGCCATGGATGCCTTGCGGCAGATTCCGGATTTAGAAGAGAGGAATATACTGGAACAAATAATTCAAAACCTCGCCAACCATAACATTTTTGAACGGCGCATGGTTATTTAGGCGCCGCAGGTTTATTTTTAGAATAATTTTGGGTCTTATACCCTTAATGCAATAGGTATTCCAAAATGCGGCAGGTTTTTAAAAAATAGACCGGACGCTTATTTTTGCATGCGTCGGCGGAGGGTCTTAAAATCCCAGTAACCTGTACGTTTGATCGTCTATAATATTGCTTCCCGTAAGGCTGTTGTCACTGCGTAACTCTTTCACCGCCTGGTCAGTTCCCTGACCCCAGAATCCGTCTGGCGTCCATTTAAGATATCCCAACCTTTTTAAAGCTCGCTGCACCTCCAGGACATCAGGTCCGCTATTCCCAAATCCTAAGGGCGCCGGATTGGCGCCCGGAGCGCCGAAAGGGGTGCCAATAATAATCACAGGTGTGCCGGCAGTTACCATACGATAGATATCTTCGGCATCGCTATTAAACATCCTGATGCAGCCATGGCTGGCGAAGCTGCCGATGCTGTGCGGGTTGTTGGTGCCGTGAATGCCATATTGTCCGTAGGGTATATTCAGTCCCATAAAACGCGTGCCCATGACGTCTGGGGGGTTGTTGCTCATCGATACAATTTTCCAGTTTCCTACAGGGGTTGGCGTTTCGTATTTTCCCATAGCCACAGGGTATTTTTTGTGAAATACCCCCTTGTCGAAAAGTGTCAGGGTAAGGTTGTCCATGTCGATAATTATACTCATGTTTTCAGGCACCACCTCGGCGGCGGCGCCTAATGGAGCGCATGACAAAACATAAAGCAGCGTGAAGGAAAGGACAGTGACAGTCAAGGCAAATTTTTTCAAATTTATTTTTCCTCCCAAACGGTTTATGTCTATATTCTTTCTTGAACAGCTTGATTTATGTAAAAGGACCTGTCATTTAAATGACAGGTCCTTTGGATAACGCCGTAGGAGGTTTCAGCCCGCCAATTCAAGCGGGGACATATTACATCTGCTGCGCATATGCCACGGCATTTTTGAAAATGTCCCGGCAGCACAGCGAAATATCTTCCGGCAACCTGCGCCAGTTAGGGTGCTGGGTTTTGCCCACACAGCGTTCCGGGTGGGGCATTATCCCCATGATGCGACCCGTGCTGTCGCATATTCCCGCAATGGCGTTAAGAGAACCGTTTGGGTTGGCTGGATATGAAAGGGTGGGGCGGCCATCGTTTCCGGCATAGCGGAACACGATCTGGCCCCGGTCCTCAATGTCCCGCAAGGTTTGCGGGGTGGTGTAGAATTTACCGCCACCGTTGGCAACCTGCATACTGATAACCTTTCCCGACATGCCGCGGGTAAAAACACATTTGGTGTTTTCCACTAAAAGATTTACCCAGCGGCATTCAAAATGGCCGCTACCATTGGCCATCAGCGCGGTCTTGACCGCACCGGGTCTGCTATACGGCAGTAAACCCGTCCCGGTCAGCACCTGGAAACCGTTGCAGATGCCGATAATCAGCTTGCCTTTGTCAACAAATTCGGTTAACTGCTCTTTTAAAAAGGAAATCAGCTCAACAGCCAGGACCTTGCCCGAATGGACGTCATCCCCGTATGAAAAACCACCGGGCAAAGCTAGTATCTGATATCCGGCAAGCTTTTCCTCGCCGCGTCTGAGCTGATTAATATGCACCATGGCGCATTCAGCCCCGGCGTTTGCAAAGGCATGGAAGGTTTCCTCGTCACAGTTAATGCCGTCGGCCCTTAAAACACAGACACCAGGTTTTTTCATCAGCGGAAAACCTCCCTCATTGGCTGCTGCCAGGCTGCTTTTAATTCATTTAGTTCCAGGGTAAATAATTCCTCCCGGGGATGCTTTACTGTTATACTTTTTTCTGTTGAGGTTACGCCAATTATTCTACATGGAATATCAGCAAAAACTTCTGCCGGTTTCAGACCGATGGAAACCTCAGCCAGGAAGCAGCCTGCTGTTTCGTTGAACAGGAAATTCACCGCTTCCTCATCTTCCGGGATATTGATCCCCGCACCCATGTCCCCGCCAAAACACATTTCCGCCAGGGCGGCAGCCAGTCCGCCCTCGCTGATGTCATGGCAGGACTGCAGTTTGCCGGAACTGATAGCGCGATAAAGCGTTTTTAAAACCTGCATTAAATGATCCGGATTGATCCTGGGCAGGTTGCTGCCCGTGTTATCTAAGATTTGGCAGTAGGTTGAGCCGGCCATTTCTTCCGTATTGCGGTAGCCTAATAAGACAATATGGTTGCCCGCCGCCTTAAAATCTGCCGAAACAGTTTTTGCCGCGTCGGGGATGCGGCCGAATGCCGAAACACAAAGGACGGGTGGTATTTTGATCACCGTGCCGTCTTTGCCCCGGTAGGTGCTGGACAGGCTGTCCTTGCCGGATATGAAGGGCATGCCTGTGGCGCTGACGAAATCGACGCAGGCGTCAATGGCCATGTCCAGGGCGCCCAACTGTTCCTCATCGGGGAAAGGCCAGATAAAATTGTCAATTAAGACCATCTCTTCCGGATTGGCGCCGCAGGCGGCGGCATTGGAAACGGCCTCCGCCGCTGCCCAGATGCTGCCGTAGTAGGGGTCAATCTGGTTTAAAACAGGGTTAAGACCATGGGCAATTACCAAGCCATAGGGCTTGTCAGGTATAGGCGCCAGGACAGCCGCATCGTTGGGCCCGTCATGGTGCACGCCGGCGAAGGGAGGCAGGGCGTTTGTCCCCTGGACACCATGGTCGTACATCCTGACAATGGGCTCCTTGGAGCATACATTTAAATGGCTGATGACTTTTTTGCATAGGGCGGGCCAATCTTCTGGAGCTTCAATTTTTACCGCGTCCAGGGCCGGCCTTTTCCAGGCGGCGCTCAGCACGCGCTGGGGCAAGCCCTCATGCAGAAAACCCATATCCAGGTCCATCACTTCGCGTCCTTCGTAGGTGGCGGAAAAATGTCCATCACCAGTAAACTCGCCCAGTGCTGTAACCTCAACATTATAATCGCGGCAGATTTCAAAAAGACGCTCAATGCTTTCGGGCGCTACTGCCAGGACCATTCTTTCCTGACTTTCGGATAATAGTATTTCCCAGGGCGAAAGTCCCGGGTATTTTTGGGGAGCCAGATCAAGGGCTATACGCGCCCCGGTTTCCGCGCCCATTTCACCAACCGCTGAAGCAAATCCCCCGGCGCCACAATCGGTGATAGCCCTGATCAATCCCTCATCCCTGGCGGTTAATATTGCGTCAAACATACGTTTTTCTTCAATCGGATGGCCTATCTGGACGGCGCTGGCGTTAACGTCTATGGTCCGATCAGTCATCTCGCCGCTGGAAAAGGTGGCGCCGTGAATGCCGTCACGGCCTGTCCGGCCGCCCATGGCGATAACCCGATCTCCCGGCCGCGGACTGCCTTTTTGGCAGAGGGCGGCCGGCAGTATGCCGTATGAGCCGGCGATAACTGTGGGCTTAGCGCGGTAGTCCCGGTGAAAATGCAGGGATCCGTTATTTGTGGGAATTCCCATGCGGTTGCCGTAATCCCTGATGCCGGCTATGGCGCGCCTTAGCAGATAGTGTGGATGCAGGCAGCCGGGTGGTATTTCCGCAGCGGGCAGATCCGGGGGAGCAAAACAAAACATATCCGTTGAGGCAATAACCTTGGCGCCAAGCCCGGTGCCTACGATATCACGGAAAACGCCGCCGCTCCCTGTCATTGCCCCACCGTAGGGTTCAATCGCCGATGGGGAGTTGTGGGTTTCAACCTTGCCGCAGACAGCCATTCCGTCATAAAAATCCATTACGCCGGAATTGTCCACGAAGGCCGACAGCACCAGCGGGTTTTGGCTTTTCTCGGTGGCGTCACGCAGCCTTTTCAGCAGGGGTTTTTTTTCTTTCCCATTTACTATCAGTCTGGCTTTGAAGGTTTTGTGACCACAATGCTCCGACCAAGTCTGGGCGATGATTTCAATTTCGCAATCGGTAGGGTCTCTATCGAGAGAATTAAAGTAACCCTGGATGACCCTCATTTCCTCTAAATTCAAAAAAAGCTTGTCCCGGCTTAACTCAATTAGCTGTTGATCGTCCATGCCGCGGATGGGTACAATTTCCGTATGGCCGGTGTTACCCTGAATGATCAGTGTTTTGGGACTTTCCTCTACCACATATTCCACGGTAGCGTTAACCAGCAGGTTGTCAACAATGCGTTCGATATCCGCCTTGGTAATTTTTTCCCCGTAAAATCCATACTCCCAGGATGAGTCAGCAGCGATTAGGCCTTCTACGCCCAGGTCAGCTGCTGACTTGATCAGGGAAGCCGCCTCAGGGTTCATAACCCCGGGCCTGTAAGCTACCTCAATGATGAAAGAGGCGTTGTTAATTACTGTACTGTTTACCTGGAAAGACTGAAATATTTCCTCGGCCAGCAATTTTTCGGCAAGGAAACGGGCAGCGTCTTGATCAATGCCCTCTAAGCGAAAAACCTTTGCCGTCCTGACTTTTTCCACACTGTTGATGCCCAGGGCGTGGTGGATCTCGTACAGGACCTCATCTCCCTTGCTGTCCGGGATACCTTCTTTGGCCATTACCCGAACTTCCTGGATCATATTTAACCCCCTTTCTAATAGTTGCGGCAGGTGCACAGTGATATTATATTCCCTGCCATGATAATGTCAATAAATCAAAAGAAACCGCTTTTCAGCGCGGTTACATGCTCCTTCTTCTATTATTATATAGGGCATATGGGTCCCTTGGCTAGTTGTGATTGCTAAAAGAAAATGGTCAAGGGGCCAAATTCCTTAAATGCTTGCTTTTGCTGGTTCACTGCCATATAATTTAAAAAAGTTAAGGGAATCATACTATTTTGCATATTGGAGGCCATATGGGCGAAAATTACCTGGAAAAACGCCTCAGACGGCTGCCGTCTGTGGACGAAGCCCTGAGGGATGCCAGGGTAGCTGAAATACTGGAAAACCACCCGCGCATTATAGTCCTTGAGGCTATCCGGGGTGTATTGGCTGATCAGAGGAAGGGAATACTGGCAGGCGCCGCAGGGACGCAACAGGATATAGAAAAAAAAGACTACCTTAAAATAGTTGCTGAAAAAACCGCGGAGCAGGTAAACCGTTTGATGCGGCCTAACTTGCGGCGGGTGATAAACGCCACCGGGGTGGTGCTGCATACGAACCTCGGGCGCGCCTTGCTTTGCGAACATGCCAGGGAAGCCGTCAGCATTGTGGCCGCAAATTATTCCAACCTGGAACTAGACCTTAATACGGGGCGCAGGGGATCTAGATATGCTGCACTGGAGGGCTTGCTTACCAAACTGACCGGGGCGGAAGACGCCCTGGTTGTGAATAACAACGCGGCGGCGGTTTTGCTGGCCCTGAGCACTGCTGCCGGAGGGCGGGAAGTAATCGTTTCGCGGGGACAACTGGTTGAAATAGGCGGCTCTTTCAGGATCCCCGAAGTGATGGCCCAAAGCGGCGCCAGGTTGATTGAGGTAGGCGCTACCAACAAGACTTACCCGGAGGATTACCGGCGGGCTATCGGCAGTGAAACGGCGATGCTGCTCCATGTGCATACCAGTAATTACCGCATTATCGGTTTTACCAGGGAAACCACTGTCAGTGAACTGGTCCAGATCGGCAGGGAATCTAATTTGCCGGTGATGTCCGACCTGGGCAGTGGTTCTCTGCTTGATTTAAGCCGTTTCGGCCTGCCGCAGGAACCAACTGTGCAGGAGGTGCTGGGGGCCGGTCCGGACATTGTCACTTTCAGTGGGGATAAACTGCTGGGGGGACCGCAGGCGGGGATTATCCTGGGCAGACGCTCCTACATAGAAAAAATGAAGAAGAATCCCCTGACCAGGGCGGTGCGGATTGATAAAATGACTGTGGCGGCCCTGGAAGCGACCCTGAGGGAATATTGGGATCTGGAGAGAGCGATCATAGAGATTCCCACCCTGCAAATGCTGACCGTTAACCGGGAGGTCTTGAAAAAAAGGGCCGGCAGCCTGGAAAATCTTTTGCAAGGTGTTTTGGATCAAGCCATAGCAGACTTTGCGGTTGAAGATGGCGTATCCGCTGTCGGCGGCGGGGCCATGCCGGATGCAGAACTGCCTTCTTCAGTGGTAGCCTTGCGCCCTCATAATATCAGCGCCGGTGAGTTGCAGGCAGCGCTGCGGGAGGGGGATCCCGCCGTTATGGGCCGGGTTCAGGAAGACAGGCTCATTCTGGATTGCAGGACCATCAGGGATGAGGAATTGCAGCCTTTGGTGGAGGCTGTGGCACATGTTTTAAAATAACGACTGGAAGTGTAGGATTTGAAACACTTGATTATCGGCACCGCGGGCCATGTAGATCATGGGAAAACTGCACTGGTTAGGGCTATGACCGGGGTGGACACAGACCGCCTGAAGGAAGAAAGAGAACGGGGCATTTCTATTGAACTCGGTTTTACCTACCTTAATCTTCCCGGTGGTCGTAGAGCCGGCATTGTTGATGTACCCGGGCACGAAAGGTTTATTAAAAATATGCTGGCAGGGGCCGGCGGGTTCGACCTGGCTCTGCTGGTGATCGCCGCGGATGAAGGTGTGATGCCCCAGACCAGGGAACATATGGATATTATTCAGCTTCTTCAGGTTAATAAAGGGATAGTTGTATTAACGAAATGCGACCTGGTGGATGACGAGTGGCTGGACCTGGTTAAAGAGGACGTGGCAGATTTTTTGCTAGGGACGGTTCTGGAGGATGCGCCTGTGGCGCTGGTTTCGTCTGTTACGAAAAAGGGAATCCCCGAGCTGCTGGACCTGATCGGCAAGGCGGCAGAGGATGTAGTTCCAAAGGCGGGCCGGGGTTGGCCCAGGCTGCCTGTGGACAGGGTTTTTACTATAACGGGTTTTGGCACTGTGGTCACTGGGACACTGCTGTCCGGTGTCATCAAGGTCGGAGAGATGGTCGAGGTCCAACCCGAAGGTTTGTCCGTCAGGGTGCGTACAATTCAGGTGCATGGCGAAAAGGTTGAGGCTGCCGAGGCGGGCCAGAGGGTGGCGGTCAACCTGGCCGGGCTTGAGGCTGAACAAATCGTGCGCGGCAGCGTTGTTGCCCCGCCGGGGATGTGTAAACCTTCACAACGCCTGGATGTGCGCCTGCTAATGCTAAAAAGCGCCGTAAAACCCCTGAAAAACCGGGCCCGGGTGCGTTTTTATCTGGGCGCCAAGGAGACACTGGGACGGGTGGTCCTGCTGGACAGGGAGGAGCTGGAACCCGGTTCAATGGTTTACGCCCAAATTATCCTGGAGGACCGGGCGGTAGCGCTTAAAGGCGACCGCTTTGTGATTAGATCATACTCGCCGATGCGGACAATCGGCGGTGGGGCAGTGATAGATCCTTTGCCTGCACGCAAGCACAAGCGCTTCCGGGAGGATGTGCTGGACGCCCTTTCCACCCGGGAAAAAGGCAGCCCCGCTGAAATAGTAAAACTTTACCTGGACACCAAGGACAACATGCACCTGCCGGCAGAGGTGGCGGCAGGCACAGGGCTGCAGGAAAAAGAGGTGGCGGAAGCGGCCGCTATTTTGGCCGGGGAAGAAAAAATTAAGACAATAAGCGGTGACGGCAAACAATACCTTGTGTCAAAGGCCGTTTATACCCGTTGGCTGGAGGATATAAAAACGCTGGTGGTTTCCTATCACCGGGAGTTTCCGCTCAGGGACGGCTACCCAAAGGAAGAGATCCGCTCCAAAAAATTTCCGCAACTTGGCGCAAAAACATTCCAACTGGCCCTTCTGGAAATGGAAAAGGAAGGGGCTCTCCAGGTGCTGCCGAAGGTTGTGGCGGTGAGGGGTTTTACAACCGGCCCCGACCAGAGACAAAAAGAATTGATTGAGCGGATCAACCGGACCATGAGTGAGGCGGCTTTTCTTCCCCCCTCCTGGGCCGAGCTGAGCAACACTATAGGACTTAATGAAACGAAGGGATCAGAACTGCTGCAATACCTGCTAAGGGCGGGGGGCCTGGTCAAAGTGGCCGAAGACCTTTATTTTCAAAGGGAAGTATTGCTGGAAGCGATAAAGAAAGTTGCGGCCTACCTCAGCGAACATGGGGAAATTACGGTGGGCGAACTGCGGGACCTGCTCGGGACCTCACGCAAATATGCCTTGCCGCTGCTGGAGTTTTTTGATCGGGAAAAGCTTACCAGGCGGGTCGGCGACAAGCGCTTGCCGGGAAGAGCGCTGGGAGACAACCCGCTTAATAAATAACCCCGCCGGGGGACAGTTTCCCCGATGACTGATTTCCGAAATTGCAGGCGCGGTTTTATCCGCATTCTTTTGTCGGACTGAAGCCCAGCCTGCGTCTGACGTCCGACTAACAAAAAATACCTTTCAACAGATCCTGCCTAACCCCAGAAACCAATAGCCTTTGCGCTACAGACCTGTTTTAAGCGGCAAACATAATTTAAAAAATTCCCGCATACCTTCTAGAATAATGAAGTAACAGCTTTTTTAGAAGGGCGGGGGTCGTAATTGAGCATAATGCTGCGCACTGTTAAATTGAAAAAAAGCGGTGTTGTAGTTTTAATGCTGCTTCTAATAATTTTTCTGGGTTATTACAAGTCTTTTTCAAAGAAATATGAGGAAAAATACATTTCAACGCTGTCCTGGGTAATGGCAAATAAACTAATTGTGATAGATCCCGGTCACGGAGGGGTAGATCCGGGCGCCCTGGGGAGCAATGGAGTACACGAAAAGGATATCGTGCTAGAGGTCTCCATGAAACTGGCCGAGATGATGCGTCAATCCGGTGCGCAGGTATTGCTGACCAGGGAAAGCGACCGCGATCTGAGCGATCCCGGTCTGAGCAACCTGCATGAGATTAAATTACAGGATTTAACAAGACGGGTAGAGCTGGCCAATCAAAATAACGCGGATATTTTTTTAAGCATCCATGTTAACAGTTTTCCAGACAGGAGGGAATGCGGCGCCCAGACCTTTTCGCAGCCTGGATCGGAAGAAAGCAAAAAACTGGCTATGTCCATTCAAAAAGAGTTTAATAACTTTTTGAAAAACCCGGGCCGTCAGGCCAAACAGGTGGATTATTTTGCTTGCAGGACGTCTAAAATGCCCAGTGTCATCGTTGAAATAGGTTTTATTTCTAATTCCAGCGAAGAAAAATTGATGATGGATCCCCTCTATCAGAATACAGTCGCCTGGTCTATATACGCCGGTACCGCCCGCTACCTGGCCGATATCAGACCGGCGATGAAACAGGCTGTGCCGGGGAGCAAGGAGCGGGGATAAATGCTGGATGAAACAGCGCTTGCGGTACCGCAGGAATTATTAATCCTGGCTGCGGCAGTTGAGACAGGTATCATTGAAAGCCTAAACAACAGGCCGATGCCTGCGGCTGAACTGGCGGGAGTGCTCTGCGCCGACAGGCGGGCTGTATGGGTGGTCACGGATGCCCTGGAAGCGCTTGGTTACCTGGTAAAAAGCGGCGACCAGCTGATCCTTAGCAGTGCGGCCCGGGAAATATTTTATAACACCGGTTCACCTGTTTATAAGGGTTTTTGGTTTATGCACTGCTATAATAGAATTAAATCATGGCTGACCCTACCGGAGGTAATATTCACGGGTAAGGCTCGCCCCAAGGATAAGAGCAGTGAAAAAACCAGATATTTCATGTCCGCAATGAGCCTCAGCGCCAGGAGGTATGCACAAGCAGTTGCAGGGCTATGCCTTGAAGGGGGAGGTCTAGGAGCAAAGGTGCTGGACATAGGCGGGGGTCCGCTTACCTATGCGAGAGCTTTTGCCGCGCTGGGCGCAAGTGTGACGGTGCTGGATATCCCCGAGGTTGTTGAATACATGTCCGCCTTTCTCGGCGGTGAAGAAAGGATTGAAATGGTCGCCGGTGACTTTAACCGGGGGCTGCCTGCTGGTCCTTATTCCCTGGTCTTTTTAGGCAATGTATGCCATATTTACGGTGAACATAAGAACAGGAATTTGTTTAAAAGATCTGCACAAGTTATCCAGCCAAACGGAAAAATAGCAATTTTCGATTTTGTCAGGGGAACCGGCATAACGGCAGCTATTTTTGGTGTAAATATGCTTGTGAGCACCGTTGAAGGCGGGGCCTGGACTTACAATCAATATGCGGAGTGGCTCACAGACGCGGGTTTTTGCGAAGTCAATTATGATACGCTAAACAATAAACAGTTACTTTTTGCTAAAAAGCGTTAGTTCTATGTTAAACAGGTGGAATACAAAAATTGCTCCCGGTAATAATAAATAGAGATCAAGCTGATAAGGGGGCGCGTTATGTTCTCGTTTCGCACTATGGCCAAGGTTGGCGCGGCAGCGCTGGCGTTTATTGCTCTTTCAAAAATCAGGGGGCATTGCAAAGGCAAATTTCCCACCGAATGCACCGATCAGGCTGCCAACAAGGTGAAAGGCATTATACGGAGGCGAAAGACGAAGGATGCGGATTTAACCAGCGATGTAATATAGCAAGATAAATATTGTTAAGGCCACTTTTAGGTGGTCTTTTTTATCATATAATATATTAGAATAATATTGAGGGGTGTAAAAACATGTCCGTTATTGGGATGATCGTGGCGGTTATATTTTTTATTGCGGGTTTAGCCGGCACCTTGCTGCCGGTGTTGCCCGGCGCGCCTTTGATCTGGCTGGGCATGTTGCTGTACGGTTTGATAGCGGGCTTCCATAACCTGCCTTTAGCTTTTTTTCTGGGGCAGGGCCTGGCGGTAGCGTTAATATTTTTTGTTGATTATTTTGCCGGGGTATGGGGAGTTCGCCACTACGGCGGTTCAAAAGAAGCTGTTTGGGGAAGTGTTGCCGGTGCTTTGCTGGGCCTAATTTTAATGGGACCCTTTGGCCTTATATTCGGTCCCTTTCTGGGAGCTGTGGCCGGAGAACTGTATTTGAAAAATACCCTTGAAAAAGCCTTCCGGGTTGGCGTAGGCACACTGATTGGTTTCTTTGGCGGATTTGTATTAAAGCTGGCAATAGAGGCGGTGATGATCATCTGGTTCTTCACGGCGGTGCTCTAAACCGGGGACCACTCCAGTTCTGTTCCCCGTGCGGCTAAGCGCACCTGCGATTTAAGAGCCGGTCAGCGGACGTCAGACACGGGCCGGGTTTTAGCCCGACATTCCAATCGGGGACACACCCCGGCTGCAAAGCCAGGCCCAAAACAGAGGTGTGTCCCCGTTCCTTATGCGGTCGGGCTTAAGTCCGACAAAGAAGTGCGGCTAAAGCCGCACTTGCGATTTCATCCCCAGTTCAGCCGCTAGTTTTTTGAAGGCGGGCAGTGAATTTAGGATCACCTGTTTGTCAACGCAGTAGGCGATACGGAAATAGCCCGGCGCACCAAAGCCGCTGCCGGGTACAAGCAGGATATTGTGTTTTTGGGCGGTCATGACAAATTCGACGTCATCCGGCAGCGGGGATTCGGGAAAAATGTAAAAGGCGCCTTGCGGTTTATACATTTTGAAACCAAGGGCGCTCAAGCCTTCATATAGGATGTCCCTCTTTTCCCGGTAGCCGGCTATGTCCACACTTTCATGTTGCAGGCCGGCCACCAGGCGCTGCATTAACGCCGGCGCGTTGACAAAACCCATGATGCGGTTACAGAAAATCAGCGCTTCCATCAGCAACCCGGCGTTTTCCATAAGCGGTGATACAGCCGCATAACCGATACGCTCTCCCGGCAGCGCCAGATCTTTGCTATGTGAAGTAACGACTATGCTGTTTTTGACGCAGTTGAATATGCGGGGCAGCGCCAGATCATCATAAATGATCTTGGCGTATGGTTCATCAGATATGACAAATATTTGGCTGCCTAACTTATTCTCCATATCCGCCAGCATCCGGCCCAGTTCCTTTAGGGAACCCTCATTATAAACCACCCCGGTGGGATTGTTGGGCGAGTTAATAATGATTCCCTTGGTCCGGGAGGTTACGGCGCCGCGTATAGCGTCTATGTCCAGTGAAAAATCTTTTTTTGTGGGCGCTACTATAGATATGCCGCCGTGATTGTCTATATAGAATTTGTATTCGACAAAAAAGGGAGATAAAATTATTACCTCATCGCCGGGGTCAAGTATTGATTTTAACACTATATTTAATGCCGCGCCGGCGCCGCAGGTCATAATTATATGGTCCGCCGTAAAAGAAAGACCGGTTTGTTCCCCCAGCTTTTTTGCCACTGACTGGCGCGTTTCCTGATAGCCGGCGTTGTTCATATACCTGTGCATTCCCCGGACGGGTTTCAAAGCAATCTCTTTGAGGGCTTCCTTAAAGGCTGCCGGAGGTTCATTTTCCGGATTGCCGAGGGTAAAATCGAAAACGTTTTCACTGCCATAAATTTTCCTGAGTCTCTCGCCTTCCTCAAACATTTTGCGGATCCAGGAGGCGCCGGAAATTGATTTTTCTATTTTTTTGGATATGCCCATTGGGTATCCCCCTTTTGAAATTAAAATTACACTCTTTTCCTGGTATCTTATACTATCTAAAAATAATTTCAAGTGTAAGTTATTATGTTATAAGGCCTGGGTAAAGGGCGACACTTATCGACAATATTACACCCTGGTTATAACCCGGCAGGTAAACTATAATAAAAATGCCGGCGGTGATTATAGCAAAAAAGGAAGTGTAAAATGACAAAATTATCCTATCTGACCCCCGACGGTAGGATCACCATACCGCGCTCAATTATGAAATTTCTTAATATCAAAGGTGGAGATGACATTACATTTGATATTAAGGGCGGTATGTTGATCATCGAAAAAACTGAAATAGTAGAACAGGCATCAGCAAAGGACCTGATTTATACTGCTGTTTGACCTTGCCGGGCTTGTGCAAACATATTGTGGTTTTACAAACGATGCCGGGCCCATGCTGTTATCCCACATGACATTTTAAGACACCCAAACTGTTAAATGCTACGTCGAAACCTTAGATATAAACCCTCTGTATGCCGGTCTTTTGACCGGTTTTTGTTTTTTTATAGATATCATGCTTACAGAAATTTTGTCGCAGGAATTCTGGTCATTTTAAAAAAATTGGGCATACATTGAAGTTAAAATTGAAAAAGAGATGGTTTACATGCCAACAATAAGAGCAAACCTGCTATGGTCCCGGTCAAATTTTAATAACCCTGTAATGGTCGCCTGGGGTAACATTATCAGCGGCCCGCCTGACCTTGTTGTTGCGGCGGGTAACATAATAAATCTCTTTGCCCCCGGCGCAAACACGGGATACATACCTGCAAGCGCCATAGATGCAGGAGCGCGGGTATTCGGCATAGCGGCGGGGTTGTCAACCGGCCCGCCGCAGGATATCGTGGCGGGCCTGGAGGACAGAGTTGTAATTTTCGGCATAAGGGAAGGGACGCTGGCCAGGTTGTTTGAAACTGAACCAGAAACAGGCGCCCTTTTTAACGATCTAGCCATCGCCGACATCGATGGTGACGGCAGGGAAGAGGTTATTGCGGCGTCCGCGGGGAACCAGGCGCTTTATATCTACAGACAGTCACAGGAAACGCCGGAAATCAGGTTGGAGTTGCTGGCCATCAGAATCCTGCCGGGACCGTCTCAAAAGGTTGCAGTACTGGAGAGAGGGGCGGGAAACCTGCCGTTGATTGTGACAGCTTATAAAAATAACAGCGCCTCCGGCCTCTTAACTTTATTCTTTACGGAAAGAGGTTTTGCCGGGGGGCCGGCGGACCCAAATTTGCCTGTTTCCGTTACCTCGCTAACAGCAGGCGAACTTGAGGGGCAGGGTGTCCAGGAAATTGCCTGGGGCGGCGGGGATGGCGCGGTAAGGGTGGTTGGAGTCAATAGCCGGCTGAACAATATTCTTGTAACCAACAACTTGGGCAACTCTGTGCCTGCTTTAACCGCCGGGATGATTACCGGGAAAAACCGGGATACACTTATTGCCGGGACCCCCGGCGCTATTCTCTTCGGTTTTACAGCGCCTGTTGCCAGTGCTTCTCCGGACTGGACAGTGGGGGTCGGCGGGCCGGTATCGGATCTGGCTTTGAGCAGTGAGGGATTGCTGGGGGTGGGTACCACAAACGGTGTGGCCCAGGTATGGCTGTTGACTGACCCGGGTAATTCTACACATGTGGTAAGACCGGGCGATACGCTTTATAACCTGGCCCTGCTTTACGGGACAACCGCAACAGCTATCGCCGGGTTGAACGGGTTGCCGGATACTGGCATGATCTACCCCGGTCAGACATTAATTATTCCATGAACTATTGCTGCAATGCCGGCCTTGACACCTGTATTTCCTGCAGGTATACTTTTACAATGTAATCATCATCGGTAGTTACAGAGGAGGAAAAGAAAGTTGAAATTGAGATTGGGCTTGCCCAAGGGGAGCCTGCAGGAAGCAACATTTGATCTTTTTAAACAGGCCGGTTTCTCCATTAATGTGCGATCACGCTCCTATTTCCCAGTGGTAAACGACCCGGAGTTGGAGATAATTCTAATGAGAGCCCAGGAAATCCCCAGGTATGTGTCTGAAGGTGTGCTTGATGCGGGTATAAGCGGGCTGGACTGGATCCTGGAAAATGAGGTTGACGTTGTTGAGGTGGCCGATCTTGTTTATGCCAAAAGCACCCCAAACCCGATCCGCCTTGTCATTGCCGTCGCCAAAGACAGTGATATTGTAAAAATATCTGATCTGCAAGGCAAGAGAATTGCCACAGAGCTGGTCAGGGTCACGGAGAATTACCTGAAGGATAATGGTGTCAGCGCCTCGGTCGAGTTTTCTTATGGCGCAACGGAAGTGAAGGTGCCGCATTTAGTTGACGCTATTGCTGACATAACGGAAACAGGCAGTTCTATAAAAGCCAATAACCTGCGCATTTTAACCACCATTCTGGAATCTACAACCAAATTGCATGCCAATTTGAAAGCCTGGGAAGACCCCTGGAAAAAGGAAAAGCTGCAAAGCCTGGCTGTCTTGCTCCAGGGCGCCTTGCGTGCCAGGTCAAAAGCCGGCCTGAAGATGAACGTGCCCGGAGAAAAACTGGACCAGATCCTGGATGTGCTGCCCGCAATGAAACAACCTACTGTTTCACAACTGGTACATAGCAATTGGGTGGCAGTTGAGGTGATACTTGAGGAAAAACAAGTGCGGGATTTGATCCCTGCTTTAAAGAAGGCGGGCGCCCAGGATATAATCGAATACCCGCTAACAAAGGTAATACCATAGACCGGCTTGTCAAAGCGCTGTAACGGGTACAGCGCTTTTTAATTTGCAGAACCGAATGCAAGGCTTGTTTGTGTCATGGGTATAATGTTTAAAAAGAGAAGGGGGATCCAAATGGAACAGGGAATTATTGATATGGCCATTATCGGCTGCGGCCCTGCTGGTTTGTCAGCAGCGATAAACGCCGGCATCAGGAGGAAAACGGTGGGCCTGTTTGGCGGGGAAATATGCGCCCCAAAACTGCAAAAGTCACATGTCGTCAATAACTACCTCGGTTTACCCAACATATCCGGTGAAATTTTAAGGGGGAAATTTTTGGAACATGCCAGAGGAATGAATATTTCTTTCCGCCGGAACATAATTAATTCAGTCATGCCAAATAGCCAGGGTGTTTTTACACTCGGGACGGGGGATGCAGATTATAACGCGCGGGCAGTGATCATAGCCACCGGGGTTACCGTTGACAAATTAATCGAGGGGGAAAGGGAATTCACAGGAAAAGGTGTGGGGTATTGCGCCACCTGTGACGGGCCGTTGTTTGCGGGGAAAGATGTGGCAGTGCTTGCCTTTACCGCCGAAGGTGTTGAGGATGCCAATTTTCTCATGGAATTTTGCCGCAGGGTATATTTCATTGGCGGCGATGAGAAAGTGTTTGACGGCCTGGACGAGCGCATTGAGGTGATAGAAGCGGAAAATATAAGGACCATAACAGGCGGCAGCACTGTCACCGGATTAAAAATTGATCAGCGTGAATTGGCGGTGCAGGGTGTGTTCATATACAGGGAAACATACCTGCCTGACATCCTTTTGCCCGGTTTGGCCGTGCTGGACAACCACATCCTGGTCGACCGTGAATTTAAAACAAATATTGCAGGTGTTTTTGCAGCAGGCGACTGCACGGGAAAACCTTACCAGCTGGCCAAGTCAGTTGGGGAGGGGCAGGTAGCCGCTCTTAACGCAGTAGGTTATTTGGACTCGACAGGTTAAACAGGATTTATGGGTTTGACAACAATGCCTGCGGCTGGAAGGATTTACAAAGGTCTTTGTCTAAAGGATCTATAAAAAAGAGGGGGAGATACAAATGAAAAATAGAAAACCCAAAATGATTTTGCCGGAAGGGTACCAGGAGAATACACTTTTTTTATTAATCCAGGGTCCGCGGATCCTCTATGCCTACTGGGAATTGTCACCAGGATTAAAACGCGCTTTGAGTGAAAAAAAATATGTGCAGATCAGGCTGAAAACAGGGACAGGCAGCTTCTTTCAAGTATACGACCTTGACCTGAACAAAAAAAGTTATTATTTTGAAAATGTACAGCCGGGTTTATCATATAGTTGTGAAATAGGGACATTAAACGAAAACAATGTTTTTTTACCGCTGCTGCAATCAAATACTATTTTTGCGCCTCATGATAAGTCCCGCTCCACATCTGTAGAAATAAACTCTCCTTCATCGGCAATTTTCAGCTGCCCCTAATCACGGGCCCGGATTTTGGCTTTCCAACAGCAATATCTGTATGAATGCTACAAAAATAAAAGAGGCGGGTTTTTAGATTCCCGTCTCCAGTGGATGAAGTCTTACATGAAAAAGAAGAGAATAAATGCGATTATTACAAAGAAGAAAAATGTAAAAAAGAAGGAATAGTTGAAGGATCCATTAGCTGTACCGCTGCCGTCGGCGCCAGGTCCCATAATCCGTGTACCTCCTCAATATATTCTTTTTCTATAATATGAAGATTCCGCCGGGCGTGTTACACCCTGGTCTTATAATAGCAACAATTGCCACACTCCATTAATGATCAGCTGCCGGCTTTTTGCTGCTTCCGTAACCTAACGCTTTCTATTTTATCTGCAGGTTCTTTTGGGAAAATTTCATGTAAAGATAAAACGACAGACCGATAAGCAAAATGCTAATCACCTGTGCAAGCCTGAAGGGACCCAGCATTTCGCTATCCATGCGCAGTGATTCAACCAAAAACCGGCCTATTGAATAGAGCACCAGGTAAAGGAGCATAACCTGCCCATTAAAACGTTTTCGTTTAAAA
The DNA here is from genome assembly GCA_964390855.1 of uncultured Eubacteriales bacterium. GTDB lineage: Bacteria > Bacillota > Desulfotomaculia > Desulfotomaculales > Pelotomaculaceae > Syntrophopropionicum. The sequence goes on from CAYMJG010000038.1 coordinate 18,715, forward strand.
ACATATAAAAGAAATGAAAATACCGCCAGGTCCCAGAGTGACTCATACAAAAACGCTGGATGGTGGTATTGATTTTCTATAAACATTTGCTTTTGAATAAATACTGGAAAATGGCTGATGAATTTACTGCTTACCGGATAGCCGTAGGCCTCCTGGTTGATGAAGTTGCCCCACCTGCCGATAGCCTGACCCAAAATAATACTCGGGGCAACAACGTCAGCGTATCCCCAGAAATTTAAATTGTATTTTTTTATATAGAAGTAGCCAACAATAACACCGGCAATAAGCCCCCCGTGTATTGCCAGGCCGCCGTGCCAGATTGCAAATGCTTCCAGGGGGTTGTGGGCGTAGCTCTGCCAGTTAAAAATGACATAATAGAGTCTGGCTCCAATCATAGCCGCAGGAATAATTAAAATAATGATGTTAAGCAGATGATCAGTGCTCAGACCCGCAATTTTCGCATGACGGTAGGCTAGGGCCGCGCCCAGAATAAAAGCAAGATCAATAAGAATGCCGTACCAGTGTATGGGAATGGATCCAATCTGTATCGCCACAGGGTTGATCATTACGCGTGTTCCTCCATACAGTAAAAAGTTCCTTAACAATCATATTAGAGAAAGGCTGGTTTTTCAACCAGCCCCGGGGTTAAAAAATCATTTCCTGAAAACAGTTTTAATTATATTTTCCATATTATGATGTTTTTATGCTTGCCGGCGGTGTTGGATGAGGTTAAGATATCCCTGATATAGAATATTAGGGGCAGGTGACTACATTTTGGCGGGCTTTAAAAACGGCGGCAATAGATTTTCGGAACGTGAAACAATGGTGAAAGAACAGCTTATATTCAGGGGAATATGGAATGAAGCAGTGCGAAACAGTATGCTTGCTGTGCCAAGGCACCTGTTTGTGCCGGAAACCTTGCAGGACTATGCTTATTGTGACGGTCCCCTGTCTATCGGGGAAGGACAAACTATCAGCCAGCCCTATATTGTCGCCTATATGATTGAGGCCCTGGCGGCCGGGAAGGACGACATTGTCCTGGAAGTTGGGACCGGCTCCGGATACGCGGCGGCTGTATTATCCAGGTTGGCGGCCATGGTGTACACCATCGAACGCCTGGCGTCCCATGGGAAGAGCGCAGCCACCTTGCTAAAAGGACTGGGTTATGAAAATATTGAGGTGATTACCGGGGACGGGACCAGGGGACTGCCTGAAAAGGCGCCCTTTGACAGGATCCTTGTTTCTGCCGGGGCTCCCGTTGTACCGAAACCCCTGCTGGAGCAGCTTAAAAATGGCGGCAGGCTGGTTATTCCGTTGGGTACAAGGGATTCACAAGAACTGTTGCTGATTAGCAAAAATATACATGGTGACGTTAAAAGGAGGAGCCTTGGGGCCGTCCGCTTTGTGCCGCTTATCGGCCACGAGGCCTGGGAAAAATAAACATTATCCGGCAAGGGGCGTGTAAAAAAGGAATAAAACTAAATTCCCGGGGTAGTATAGCACCATATTCAATCATTACTAAGGAGGAACCGGGAAATGACAGTTTCAACCCAGTTAAAACAAACGGTGGCTACACTGAAAAGCGCTCAGGGAAACCTGGAGGCCTTTGCCTTGCAGACACAAAACCAGCAGGCAAAGCAGCTCTTCACCAATGCAGCCCAGCAAACCAAGGTAATTGTTGACTCCCTTGAGCCGAGGGTTAGCCAAATTGAAAGCGAGGAACCCCAGTATAAAGGTTTTTAGCTCTGCGTTGAGCCTTGCCCGAAAGACCGGATCAGTTGATCCGGTTTTGTTTTTGTGGGTTAAATTTGATCATGCGAAAATTATGGATAAGCGGTGTGCAGGCGGCTGCAGGTGAATTTGTTTTTTCTGCATATAAATCCACCCAGTTATAAAGAATATTGTTAGGGAGGGATCCTAAAGGTATGACAATCAGCGCGCAGGTCAAACAGACCCTGGCCGGCTTAAAGGGTGTTCACGCCACATTGGAGACTTTCATGTCAATTGAGAAAAACCCCAAAGCCAAGGAGATTCTGGACTGCAACGCGCAAAAGGTTGCAGAGGTTATCAAAGATATGGAAAAGAGACTGGGAGTTTTAGAGTTTGAAGAGCCGCAATACAAGGGTTTCTAGCAATATTTTGAAAGGGTAGTGCCAATGCCTGAATGGTTGAATATTTTTGTGCGTTCCGCCGGTTTATTTGTACTCACCCTGGCCCTTGTGCGCCTGATTGGAAAAAGACAAACCTCCCGGCTGACCTTTTTCGATCTGGTTACCGGCATTGTTATTGGGGTTATAGCCGCCTCCATTTCCTTGGGCCTTGTCAGCAGCCCGGCCAACGGCCTTATTGCCCTGCTGGTTTGGAGCGCATTTCCGGCACTGATTTATCTTCTGGCTGTAAAATATAAGATGGTCAGGGACATCGTCCAGGGAAAGGAAACTGTTTTGATCAATCACGGCAAGGTACTGGAAGATAAATTGCTGGAGGCCCGCCTCACTTCCGAAGATTTGTTAAGCCACCTGCGCCGGAAAAATATATTCAATTTTGCCGATGTAGAATTCGCAGTGCTTGAACCTAACGGTGAGGTAAGCACGCTGCTCAAGAAAAACAAGCAGGCGGTTACCCCCAAGGCCCTGGGTCTGGACGTGGGGCGGGAGAGCGTGCCCCAGACAGTTATGCTTGACGGGATAATCATGGATGAGCCCCTTACGGCTTTGGGACTGAACAAAAGGTGGCTGCATACAGAACTGGAAAAGGCGGGTGTGGCGCCCGAAAACGTCTACATCGCCCAGGTGGATTCATTGGGGCAGCTTTACCTGGATTTGTTCGATGATTCCATTATTCTGCCCCAGCCGAAAACAAAGGAACTTTTGCATGCAACCTTGAAAAAATGTCAGGCGGACTGCGAACTGTATGCCCTGGGAACGAAAAGGTCGGATGTAAAAAAAATGTATGCGAAATCTTCTGTAAAGTTGCAGGAGGCAGTCCGGGATTTGGAACCTTTGCTGAAAAGATAAGGGGTGAAAAAATGTGTCTAACCAGAAAAAGAAAAAAATGACTCCCGTTCAGCAGGAATATTACTCTTTTGCCAAACAGAGAGAACCAGCCCGTCCGGTGTTGCTCAATGCAATTAAAGCCTTTTTTGTGGGCGGGCTGATCTGCCTCATCGGCCAGTTTGTCCAGGAATTTTTTATTTGGAATTTTAATTTTACTGAAAAAACTGCCGGGGACCCTACCGTCGCGGTGATGATTTTCCTCTCAGTAACGCTCACAGCCCTCGGCGTATATGATCATATCGCCCAGTGGGCGGGAGCCGGCACCGCCGTGCCTGTGACGGGATTTGCCAATTCCATTGCCTCCGCGGCTATTGAACACCGCAGTGAGGGATTAGTGCTTGGGGTAGGCGGCAATATGTTCAAGCTGGCCGGCTCCGTAGTTGTCTTCGGTGTTTTTGCCGCTTTTGTGATTGCGCTGATTAAAACGACTTTGGCTGCGCTGGGGGGTTCCTAGTATGCTGCAAGGACACCAGACCTGGGTTTTTCCCAATAAACCAACAATCATTTCAACAGCAACAGTTGGCGGACCCTTTGAAGCGCAGGGTCCGCTGGCGGAAGACTTCGACACTCTGCACGGGGACCTGTGGCTGGGCCAGGACAGCTACGAAAAGGCAGAAAAAAAAATGTTGGAAGAAGCCTGTGAAATAGCCGTCAAAAAGGCCGGCTTGCAAAAACAGGACATCCAATTTTTCCTGAGCGGTGATCTGATGAACCAGATTATTACCAGCAGCTTTACCGCCAGGACCTTAAACGCGCCTTTTATCGGTTTGTACGGCGCCTGTTCCAGTTCCATGGAAAGTCTCAGTCTGGGCAGCCTGATTGTAGACAGCGGATCCGGCAATTATGTCCTTTGCGGCACTTCCAGCCACAATGCGACAGCTGAAAAGCAATACCGCTACCCGACAGAATACGGATCGCAAAAACCACCCACCGCCCAGTGGACAGTGACAGGCGCCGGCGTTGCCCTGCTTGGCTCGCAGGGGAGCGGCCCGAAAGTCACCTCCGCCACCATCGGCAGGGTGGTTGACTTGGGAGTGACCGACCCTTTTAATATGGGGAGCGCTATGGCGCCCGCCGCGGTGGATACTATTACGGCCCACTTCCGGGACTTGCGCACTTCAGCCGGTGACTATGACCTTATTGCCACCGGGGACCTGGGGTATGTGGGGCACAGAATTGCCGCCGATTTGTTGAAAAAGCATGATCTGGCCATACCGGAGGATATTTTCACAGACTGCGGCATGCTTATTTACCATCGGGATCAGCCCGTGGTACTGGCCGGCGGCAGCGGCTGCGGCTGTTCAGCCACAGTTGCTTACGGGCATATATTGAACAGGATGAAAAAGGGAGAACTAAAGAAGGTTCTGCTGGTTGCCACCGGAGCGCTTCTTTCGCCCTTATCCTGCCAGCAGAAGGAGAGCATACCAGGAATAGCCCACGCTGTATCAATAGAGTACGGTTGTTAGGAGTGATTTGCGGGTGGAAGTATTTTTTTGGGCCTTTGTTGTCGGAGGGCTGATCTGTGTTATAGGTCAATTGTTGCTTGATATCGGGAAGCTTACCCCCGCCCATACCATGAGCATCCTTGTTGTGGCCGGCGCCGTTTTGGATGGCCTGGGACTCTACGAACCCCTAATCGATTTTGCGGGCGCCGGCGCCACTGTGCCGATAACCAGTTTCGGCAACTCCCTGGTGCACGGCGCTTTAAAAGAGGCGGAAACCACAGGGATAATCGGCATCCTAACAGGGATATTCGAGGTTACCAGTGCCGGTATATCTGCCGCAATTATTTTTGGCTTTATCGCTGCGCTTCTGTTTAAACCAAAAGGATAGAAGGTGAATCGGGTGAAACTTAATGGCGTGGTTTTTATTGCTGCAACTATGTTAATATTTCTTTTAATAGCAGCAGGTTGCAATATGCAGGACTCCTCCTCTAAAAAACAGCGTCAACCGGTTATCAGTGAGGAAATTGTGATTAATCAGGAAATCGCCGGGGCAGCCAAACTGAGGGCCGGGAATATAAGGGGGGTCAAAGAGTCGGCTGCTGTAGCGATAAACAAAGAATTGTCCGTGGCAATAAAGGTAGGCGGTTTTGACAGGCTGCACTTGAAATCCATTAGGGAAAAGGTCCATGATGCGGTAAAAGAAATAGACAGGGACTATAATGTCTATGTGACGTCTGACAAAAAACTCTTTATGCGGCTGCAACGGATCGAACAACAAACGGGACAAGCCCGGGAGGAATCCCTGGGGGATATCGGCAGCGAGTTCAAGGCAATTAATAAAGATATGTAACACCACTGGGCCATTATTTTTAACAGTATCCGATCATCAAAGCCGGATGCGGCGCCTCCTATCAGATGGAAGAGGCCAGGGTTGCCTAAAGAGAGCGGGGACCTGGGGATAATATGATATAATATCATATTAGAACCCTGGCAAAAAGGTTTAAGAAAGAAATTGACTGGAGGTGAGCGCACGGCTATGTATGAAGAATATGTTAGCCGGGCCCTGGCGCTGGGTTTCTCCCATGCCGTCCTGTTGGAATGGCTGGAGTTGTGCTGCAAACCCGAACTAAGGGCGTACTGTAACCCGGAACAGTGCCGGATTTACGGAACCACATGGGTCTGCCCGCCCGGTTGCGGGTCTATCGAGGAATGTCAGGAAAGGGTGTTGCGATACCATTTGGGAATTGTATTACAGACAGTATGCGAAGTCCCCCTCCATAAGGGCAAATGGGAAAGACTGCGCAGTCTCCAGCGGGAACACAATTCGAGGCTTCTCGCCCTTGTGGACTCGATTCGGACAGAAGTACCCTCCGCCCTCCCGCTCACGACCGGGGGATGCAACGTCTGCGATTCCTGTACCTTTCCGGAAAAGCCGTGCATAAAACCGGACAAACAGATGCATTCTCTGGCCGCCTATGGGATCAACGTCGGGGACCTATGCAAACAGGCGGGTCTTGAATATTTTTTTGCTGAGGGCATTGTCTACTACACGGCCTGCCTGCTGTTTGAATAATATCGTCTAAAATCTGTTATTTTGCTGGCGGGAGTGCGTGGGAATCGAACCCACCCAGGACAGGAGCACTGCCCCGCGA
>CAYMJG010000039.1:0-24671 GCA_964390855.1 uncultured Eubacteriales bacterium
TGGGGACATTCCCCGGCTGCAAAGCCCGGCCCCAAATAGGGGTGTGTCCCCATTCCTCTGTCATTGTATCCTCAAACAATTAGTCCCCCCGCAAAAACAGAGATGTGCCCCCATTCCCCCGTATCTTCCCGGCAGGATATGGAAACAATAGAAGCATGACTACTATTTAAGGTGGAAACAGTCATGCTCAAAAAATTCCCAACGGGAAATTCCTTAGGAAATTTTGCATCAAAAAAACGAACAGCGCTGATTATTTTAGGCCTGCTGATTGCAGTATCCTTTTCATATTTTGCTTTTTCCCCTGTCTGGCGAGATGTTTTTAGCTCCTACCGGGAAGAGGCATTTCTTTACAAACTGATTAGGTCGGCAGGTGGGGCATATCAATCAACCAGCATTACCGGTTGGGTCAGGCTGGAAGAGGGAGGCCCGGAGGCAAACAACCCGGAAAAACTGGCGCTGAATATTGCAGAACAACTGGCTATGAGTGAAACCGGCCGCAAAATGGAAAACTGGCAAAACCAGTTTGCCCGGGGCGCCAGGGTGGAGGGGTTTTTAGAAAAAGGCCAGGCGCTGTCTGTTCTTGGACAAAGTATGCAGATCCAGCAAGGGGAAATAGTAACACACGTCATGGTCAACCTGGAGGGGGTCGAAAGAAGGCGATCCGGGTTCTACAAAAATAAAATCAACGAGGTATTCAGCCGTTATGGCGAGGGGCAGGTAAGCCTTACCTGTTCCGCTGTTATTGAAAATGCACTTAACGATGATGAACTTCTTTCAGTAGCAGAAATAATGATGGCTAAAGCCTGCGCCCCGGTGCAGGAAAAAACAATTAAGGATAACCTGGTCAGCCTGACCGGCTGTAGCCCCCGTTTCTTAAAGGATGTCAGGTATGCTGGGAAAAAAGTTAACCTTAATGTAGCCCTGCGCAGCAATCCGTATCAGCATGTGACCTATGTGTATGTGGCCTCGCCGGTAATCTTTGCCGAGTATTAACACCCACTTTTTACCTAACAGGTTATATCCACCCTAATTAGCTAGTATAATAAAGGTATGTCCGTAATTGTAGGGCGGGCTTCAGCCCGCCATTCCAATCGGGGACATTCCTCCGACCCCAAAGGAATACCCGTTAGAGAGGTGTGTCCCCGCGCCGCTGTCTATTCTCACGCAACGATGCAACCCTGCAAGAAACATTGGGATCAGAGAGGTGTGTCCCCGCACCGCTGGTGAGGTGTCTTTTATGCCCAAGCTGTTCTCCCGCACAACACTTGTAATCATCGCCCTGGTTGCCGGGCTTCCTTTTCTGTTGAGCCGGCAAATACCGGCGCGGTTTTTCCCCGGTGTTACGGTGGTCCGGTTGTACCTGCACCAGGAAAACAGGGTCGTGTACATGCAGCTGGAGGACTACCTGGTGGGAGTGGTGGGGGCCGAGATGCCGGCCGAATTTCCACTTGACGCCTTAAAGGCGCAGGCGGTGGCCGCCCGGACCTATGTACTCAAGCGTATTAACCTTAACGAGAAAGATGTGAACAACAGGCTGCACGCCGGCGTGGATGTATGCGACGACCAGCGCCACGGCCAGGCCTGGCTTTCCAGGGAAGATTTAAAAAAACGCTGGGGCGCCTTGCGCTACTATAACTATTACTACAAAATTAAAAAGGCTGTGGATGAAACAAAGGGGCAGGTACTCACCTACCAGGGCGAATTAATTGAACCGTCCTATCATTCTTCGTGCGGCGGCCGGACCGAAGATGCAGCCGATGTTTGGAAATTCCAGGCCCCTTACCTGAAAAGCGTCCCCTGTCCCTATGACGCCGACCCGGACCCGGTCCAGACAGCTTCTTTCAGTCTCGAGCAGGTGGATCAGGCGCTGGGGACTTCCTTATCCGTGGTTGCAGTGTCCGGCCAAGAAATATCCACCGCAAATATAAAGCTGCTGGAAAAAACAGGCGCGGGGCGTCCGAAGACCCTGCAGATCGGCAACCGCCAGTTTTCCACGGTGGCGGTGCGGGAACAGCTCGGCCTGCGTTCCACAAACTTCACCTGGAATATCGAGGGTGACACTGTCACCTTCACCACCACCGGATACGGCCACGGCGTCGGTCTCTGCCAGTACGGGGCCAAAGGAATGGCCGGGCATGGGTATGACTACCGCGTCATTCTAGGGCATTACTACAGTGGCGCCGAGATAACGGAAATGAGGCGTTAGGTTCAATGTTGATACAGGTCTGTGATTCATAAGTTACAGTGACGTTATTACTAATAAGTGTGTCTGCTGATTGAGAAAAACAATTAAAGGGTATTAGGCCGGTTTTTTCTTTTGACGAAGTATGCCGCCAGAAGCGCCGCTGTTGTGGACATAAGGGAGAGGGCCAGGATTGCCGGGGCCAGGCAGTCGGACCCCAGGCCCTTGGCGGAAATGTTTCTGAAAGCTTCAGCCATCCAGGTGAAAGGGATCAGAGATGCAACGCTGTTTATCCAGGCCGGGATGTGGGTCCGGGGCCAGGTATAACCGGACGCCATAAGGAGGGGGACCGACAGGAGCATAATGTACCTGGTGGCTTGCAGGGAATTTTTTGCTATAAGCGAAATAAAAAAGCCGGCGCTGATGATCGTAACGGTATAAAGCAGGCCTAAAAGCGCCAGCAAAAAAACGGCGCCTTCAATTTTGATTTGCACAAAACGGCTAGTAAACCATACCAGCAGGCCGTAATTAAAAAAGGCGGTCAAAAAATACGGCAGCGACTTGCCGAGGAAAATCTTCCACGCGGACAGCGGGGAACTGAGGAATTGAATCCAGCAGTTCTTTTCTTTTTCCCTGGTCACGGTTAGGCTGGCGCCGAGCAGACAAATCTGGTTGATTACCAGCATAAACAGGCCGTACAGCATGTAGGTGGCGTAGCTGAAAGTGGGATTATACCAAACATCAATGTTTGCGGATAGCGTGTCAAGAATATTTGCGGTTTCCTTTTCGGTCAGTCCCAAACCGGCCATATATGATGACGCGTGGCCGGTATTGAACTGGTTGACGACCTCCAGGGTGTATTTGCGGATGTTGTAGCCCCAGATCAGGTTCGATCCGTCATAGACAGTTAGAATTTCCGTTCCCCGGTCCAGGGCGGCGTTCATTGCGAAATTTTCAGGGATCACTACGCCGGCACGGATTACACTTTTCCTCATACCCTCTTCCAGCAGGGGATATGTCGTAATATCCCGGACAATGCTGAAGCGCGGGCTGTTTTCAAAAGACTTGGCTACTTCCCGGCTGAGCGCCGAGTGATCAAGATCGACAACCGCAAGAGGTATTCCGGTTAGAATACCTTGCGAGTATACGGCGAAGAAAAAGATCGCGTATAACAGCGGCACAAAGAATATCAGCGCGAGGAGTATTTTGTCCTTGAAAATATGGACCGTTTCATAATAAGCCAGATATAGTATCTGCTTCAAACCGCTCACCTTTCATGTTTAACTAATCATGTCCCAAATAAACATGTTGACAGACATTCATGTCAATTCTGTCAAATTGTTTTAATTTATTTTTTGTAGAGTTTTCAAGTTCTTCTGGCGACTATAAATGCCGACGCTGTGTAACATGCCGCCGAGATCAGCAAAAATGCCAGGAAATAGCGGGACATAAAAGCCCAGCCGGGGTCTTTGAAGGCCAAAAAATTTATACCCTGGAAGTACCAGGTTTGCGGCAGTAGTTTGGCGGCGATTTGCAGGCAGCCCGGCATCGATTCCAGCGGGTAGGTGTAGCCGGAAAGCAAAAATGAAGGCAGGGCGATGATCATGCCGAACCTGGCGGCGTTCACGGGGTCCCGGGCAATGCTGGAGGCCAGGGCGCCGACGCTGTGCAGCGCCGTGGCAAAAGCCAGGTTGAACAAGAAAAACAAAAGGAAGCCGCAGCGCAGGGGCAGCTTGAGCACCGCAAAGGCAAGAAGAAACAGCGGCAGGGCGGCAGCCATAAATGTGCTGATCTGAGCGGCCGATTTGCTGATAAACAGCTTCAGCCGGGAGACGCCGATTGCCCTGAACTGGCGCCAGCTGGCGGCGCAGGTCTCCCCCGTGATGGTCGTGCAAGCGGCCAGGGTGCAGCACTGCTGCCAGAAATTCAAGGCCAGGGCCAAGACGAGAAAATAAGCGTAGTTTAATGTGGGATTAAACCAGGCCTCCTCGCGGAATTCGACAGGTTGATAGGCGGCCGCAGCCTGAGCCGGGGCAATGCCCCGGGCGATCAGGGTTTTAACGCCCGCTTGGGCGCCGAGGGTGCGGCTGACAGACAGCATGGCGCTTGTGGTATTGGTGGCGTAAATCATGTTGCTGCCGTCCACGATCATCTCCACCCGCGTCTGGCGGCAAAGAGACAGGTCCTTTCCGTAATTTTCCGGTATGACCACGCCGGCGGCGACCCGGCCCTTTTTAATCAGCTCCTCAAGCTCGTCATAGCTCTCGGGATATGCGGTAATTTTTAAATTTTCCGCGCCCCCGATGTTTTTAACCAGCTCCTGGCTGGCGTGGGAGCGGTCGAGGTCCGCAATTGCGGTTGGAATATCTTTTAAGACCTGGCAGCTGTATATTCCATAAAAAATCAGCAGTCCGAGCAGGGGCCCGAACAGCAGGATTTGGCGCAGGTCTTTGTCCCGCCAGATGAAAAAGAATTCGCGGCGCGCGATGGCCAGGCACTGGCTAAGCATCGCTGTCACCCTGTTCGATCAGCCGCAGACGGCTGTCCCACAGTTCCTCGGCCTGCCGCGGCGAGTAGGGGAACAGCGCGCCGTTTTCCAGCCAGCCCACCTTGCCGGCCGCCCGGCAGAACTCAACGCGGCTGAAGGCCCATATGCAGGCGCCGCCGCCGGATATGAAAGAATTCAATTCCCTCAAAATAATGTGCCGGGAACGGGGATCGATGTCGTTTATCAAATCATCAGCAAGTAAAACGCGAGGTTTGTTCAGAAGGGCGCAGGCCATGGACAACCGCTGGTAAACCCCGGCGTCCAGCGCGTTGACCGGTTCCCCCAAAACATTATCGAGCTCAAACCGTTTAACAAGCGCGGTTATGTTTTCCGTCCCGGCGCTCTTGAGCACTGCTATAAACTCAAGGTTTTCATAGGCCCGCAAATCCTTAAAGAGGCTCCGCTCCTGGGTAACCAGTCCCAGACGCTTTTTGAAGGCTTCACTTTTTCTGACGTCACAGCCCAATATTTCCACGCTGCCGGATTTAAACCGGTCGATGCCGGCCAGGATATGGAGCAAGGCTGTTTTGCCCGCCCCACGGGCGCCGAACAATCCCAGGCATTCACCCGCCGACAGCTCGAAGGACAGACCGTCCAAAACAGTTTTCCCGCCGATGTTCTGTTTTAAGCCGCTAACCTTTACCAGGGGCGCCATATGCTATCAGAACCCTTCTTTGTACTGCTCAATAATTTTTACCCGCGCGGTCATGCCGGTTTTCAGGCTTAAATCCGGGTTGGGCAGATCTATTTTAACTTCAAAGCTTCGCAGATCATGGTCGTGCTGCTCATTTACCGCCTTGCGCACGGCAAATTCACCGGCGTCGTTGATCCAAACCACATTGCCCCGATAAACCCTGTCCGGGTAGGAATCCACTGTTATCTCCACGTCCTGACCCAGCAGCACCCGGCCGATCTTTTTCTCACTGATAAAAACCTTTACATAAGTATGAAGCAGGTCGGATATTTCAAATACCGGCGTGCCCGCGTTTACCATTTCTCCTTGCTCCAGGTTTTTCTGCGTTATGAATCCGGATGCGGGCGCCGGCAGGCGGGTATTGTCCAGATAAGCCCGGGCCTCCAGCACAGCGCCGCCGGCCTGGCTGCTCTGTCCCGCCGCCGCCTCGTATTGGGCTTGCGCCAGATCGATTTTGAGACGCGCCGCCAGCGCCTGGTCAAGAGCGGCCCGCGCTTCCTTCAAAACGTTTTGGGCCAGGGCGTAATTGTTTTCAGCGTCAGTATATGTTTTTTCAGGGACAGCGGAATTTTGGTACAGGGCTTCCATTCTCTCGCACAGGTCGCGGGCCGTTTCCGCCCCGACTTCGGCCTGGGCCACCTTCGCCTGAGCTTGTTCGATGGCTGTTTCAACTTGCCGGCTGGTCAACGGGACAGAGTCAGCGGCATAACGCTCCTGAGCCGCGGCCGCGTCAAAGGCGCCGCCGGCCTGGCTGAGTTTGGCGCTCAACTCGCGGCTGTCCAGGCGGGCAAGTTCCTGGCCCTGCTCGACCTGCTCGCCTTCTTCGGCAAGCATGTTTTCAATTCTGCCGGCAACTTTAAAAGAAGCCGTTACTTTTTTTGCCTCCACCACGCCTGTGGCGGTCAGCTCTTCCCGGGCCGTGATTGCGGCGGCCCGGCTTTTATAAAGAGAAAAAAATAAAAGCGCCGTCAGGATGATTATGGTCAGAAATAAGGATATGATCAGAATTTTTTTTGTTTTTATGGCAGTGTAAATATCCATATTACAATTCCTCCCTGTAATCCGCCGCTAGTGTTCCCTCCAAAAAAACCTTTTCGATAGTGGTTATAACCTGCCCGTGTGGAATTGTTTCGGCGTAGCTGAGGTAATGCAGCGCGGAGATGACAATCATGCCAAACAAGGATCTGGCGGTTATTTCCGGATTAACCTTTTTAAAAGAACCGTTTTTTACCCCTTCTTCCACAATGCTGTGGATAATCCTAATGATTCCGCAGAGCATCCGGGCCTGCACCGCCCTCTGGATTTCCGTGCCGCAAAGTTCTTTGATAAACAAAAAAACAAGGTCGCTTTCGTCCTCAATGAAAGACAGCAAACAGCCGATTATTTTTTTGATTTTTTCGGCAGGCGTTTTTGCGGCGGAGACGCTCAGCCGCATTCGTTCCTCAAGGAGGTACACGCCCTCGTGAATGACGGCCAGGTACAACTCCTCTTTATTTTTAAAATGGTAGTAAATTGTTCCCTTGGCCACACCCAGCGCTCCGGCAATTTCGTCAACCGTGGTCCGGTGATATCCCTTTTTGGCGAACACCCCGGCCGCAGTCTTTAGGAAACTGCTGCTCTTGTCTGTGGTCCCGCCCTTGAACGCGAAAGAAAACGGTAATTCTTTCAAATGTCTGCTCCTCTTTTTGTACTGACCAGTCAGTTTACTTTTTATATTATTCAGCCAAGAATATAATGTCAAAAGCCGGAATGGGCGGATTCAGTAAATTTAGGCGTGTTTTTACGGTGTTTTGGCTTTTTTGGGGCTACCTGGTTTTATTTCATTTACTTGACCCCAATAATGAGTGTTGCGGTGTGTCATTCTAGGACATTACTGTAACGGCGTAGAGATTTGAGAATTGACTTAAGGTACCCCGCGCTTGTTATTTTTCTTCCTCCGCAATGTTATACACTAGTCATATTGTAAATTTTCCAAATTTAACGCTTAGTGGAGATACCTTCTAATTTGTTTCTTTGCCGCCTGGCACATTTATCACCTGCATTCGCATATATATCTAGGGAAAGCAAGTCTTATGGAAATAAAAAGCCTTTTTCCGACACAAGGGGGCTGGCGGTTAAGGCTTATAAGCCGATCATTAAAGAGGATTCCTTCCAACGTCCGGCGCCCGGCCGCCGACGATGATACAGGAGGTAGGGTAATGCAGGATTATATTCAAAAACGGGTACTCGATATTTGTTCCCATATACTGGAGACAAGGGCAACTGTAAGGCAGGCGGCCCAGGTGTTTCAGGTGAGCAAAAGCACAGTGCATAAGGATATGACCGAGCGCCTGCCGGCTTTGAACAAACAGTTGGCCGGGGAAATAAAGGCGATACTTGAGTATAACAAGGCCGAACGGCACCTGCGGGGCGGGGAAGCCACCAGGAGAAAATATAAAAATTTGGCTTAAATTAGCTAAGCGCTAGAGGATTTTGACGAATGAGGTAGAATATTATCCTAGTCCGGGTCCGGGACTTTTTACCATAGGGTACGCTACAAAGGCCTGGAGGAAGCACCCTTATTTTTGAAACGCCGAAAGGGGACAAGCAATGTTTACCGGAAGTGACATCGGTTTGGATCTTGGCACCGCCAATGTAATGGTATTCGTCAAAAATAAAGGGATAGTGCTGCATGAGCCTACTGTTGTGGCCCTGGATAAGGAGAGCGGACGAATTATAGCGGTAGGCGCCGAAGCCCGCCGGATGCTCGGCCGGACACCGGGTAACATTATTGCCCTGCGCCCGCTGCGGGACGGGGTTATCGCCGATTATGACGTCACGGAAAAAATGCTCCGGTACTTTATCAGCAGAGCTGATGGCGGCTGGAAATTTTTTTTCCGCCCCCGCCTGATGATCTGTATTCCCACTGGGGTGACCAGTGTTGAAGCCAGGGCCGTCAAACAGGCGGCCGTTCAGGCCGGGGCCAAAGAAGCCCACCTGATTGAAGAACCGCTGGCCGCCGCTTTGGGCGCCGACCTGGATATTTCCCAGCCCAATGGCACGATGGTTGTCGACATCGGGGGCGGGACATGCGATATCGCTGTCCTTTCATTGGGCGGAATTGTTTGCAGCAAGTCCCTGAGGGTAGGGGGAGACAAAATTGACGAGGCTATTGTCAAGTACATCCGCAGGGAGTACAATCTGGCTATCGGCGAACGTGCCGGTGAAGAATTAAAAATGGAAATAGGCAGCGCCGACCAGCAGGGAGCGGACGATAAAAATATGGAGATCAGGGGCAGGGACATGATTTCCGGACTGCCCAGGGGGGTTGTCGTTTCCCGCCGCCAGATCCACGACGCGATCAAAGAAACACTAGACTTTATCGTTGGCGGCGTCAAAGAGGTGCTTGAGAATACCCCGCCCGAACTGGCCGCCGACATTGTGAACAAGGGCATCATCATGACCGGGGGCGGCGCGCTGCTGGATGGCATGGACAGGCTTCTTAGCCGTGAAACCGGGCTGCCCGTCTACATAGCCGAGGATCCGATGTCCTGCGTGGCCAAGGGGACAGGGCGCGCGCTCCATGATATAGGCATCATCAGCGCCGCCGGCAGGGGCAAAGTTATCAGGAGGTAAAACTTACTGCGGGTGCAAGAAGGCATTTGCTTAAGGTTGGGAATAGGCACGGCGGACCGGAATTCAGGGTCCGTCTTTTACATGGCGCTATTGGCAAATATTGTTGTTAACCTATTTAAGTGTTTTAACAGGAAAATCCAAAGGGACTGTCGAATTTTATTAAATCAGGAAAAAAGTCAGCCGGCGCCCAATTTAATGAACGAACACAGACATAGCAGCGTCTAACCTATTTGAGATGTAACATGGAACAACTGTAGGGCGGGCTTCAGCCCGCCATTTCATCGTAAAAAATATCTTTATCTCCGGGGAGTTCTTATGCGTTATTTAACAAACCTCACCAGGCTATCCAGTATCAAAACTTTTCCTAATATATTAAAGGCCCTGCTTATCCTAGCCTTGCTGGCGATCATATGCGCCTATGGACCTGTAACCTTTCCGGGCGGGGAGGACGCATCCGCGGGGGGCGCTGTTTTATCCGCAGGCAGCCAGGTTTCATCTGCGGGGCAGGCCCACAGCCACCCTATATCATTTCTCAATGACCGGGCGCGGGATATTACCGGCGCCACAGCGGTTAACGCGCCGGGATTTGTCGTCCCGGCCGGGCTGACCGGTCAGGGGCAGATCGTCGCCATCGCCGACAGCGGCCTGGATGCGGGCTCGATAGACGATATCCACCCCGACTTAAAAAGCGAACCCGGCAAAATGCCCAAGGTAGTCCTCCTTAAATCCTGGGCCGACCGGGTGGCGCCTGACGACCCGGACGGCCACGGCACCCACATGGCCGCCACCATAGCCGGTACCGGCGCCGCCTCCAACGGGAAATTCCGCGGCGTCGCGCCGGAGGCCAGCATCTATTTCCAGGCCATTCTGGACAGCGAAGGCAATCCGGCGCCGCCGGCAAACCTAACTGATCTTTTTTATCCAGCTTACTCTGCGGGCGCACGCGTTCATGTAAACGGCTGGGGCAGCGGGCCGGATACCTACCTGGGGTATGCCGCGCAGGCGGACGATTTTGCGCGCAGCCACCCTGATTTTCTGGCTATATTCGGCGCCGGCAACAGCGGGCCTGCGGCGGGGACAATCACAGCCGAGGCCAACAGTAAAAACGCGCTGGCCGTAGGCGCGTCCATACTCCCCCGCCCCGCTTTCGTTCAGGAGGGGGGAGACACAACCGCGCCGGCGCAGTTTTCATCCCGCGGTCCGGCCGGGGACGGCAGAATCAAGCCGGAGCTTCTCGCGCCCGCCTCAGCCGTGATTTCCGCCAAATCCCGCCTGGTTGAAGGCAGCCTGCCGGGGTACGGGGATTACACGCAGATGCAGGGGACAAGCATGGCCGCGGCAGTCGCCGGCGGTTCAGCGATCCTGCTGCGGGAATATTTTAAAAAATACATGGACATAGCCACTCCCTCTTCCGCCCTGGTCAAGGCCGCTCTAATCAACGGCGCCCGGACTGCGGCGGGAGGGCCCTCCGGGGACGGTTTCGGTGTCATCGACATGGCGGGCACAATTATTGCCCTGAAAGAAACAACATTTTCTCTTGCAGACGAATGGGCCGGCGTGCCCCAAGGGGGAGAAATAACTTATATCTTTCATGTTCCCGATACCCAGGCGCCCCTTAAGGCGACTCTGGCCTGGACAGACCCGCCAGCGGAAGCAGGCAGCGCCAAAACTCTGGTGAACGACCTGGATCTAATAGTCAAGACGCCGGACGGCAGGCTATATTATGGAAACCATTTTCTTGGTATCAACACTCCGGACCGGACAAACAACGTTGAGCAGGTATATCTGCCGGCGCCCACGCCCGGGGACTATACAATAACCGTGAGAGGCGCGGCCGTGCGCCTGAATACCGTTCAGGGCAGCGGCGCCATGCTGCAGGACTTCGCTCTGGTTTGGGGCCGGCCGCCGGCCGGGGATGTGGTGGCTAGCGTCGCCGGCCGTTCCATAAAGCTTGCCGGGGGCGCTTCGCTGAGCCTGGAGGGACTGCCGGTGACAAACCTGCTCGACGGAGGCGTCAGCCCGGCCGACCCAGCCCATATTTTCCCCGGCGCGGCGGTGTACCGGACGCCGCAGCGGGCCTACCTGTCAGCCGGGTTGTGGAGGGCCGCCGGGGTGAGGGTGATCCAGGCGGCGGCGGGACCCGTTTTTACTGAAATTAGCCCGGCTGCCCGGCTGGGAGGCTACGCCCCGGCCGGAGACGCGGGAGGGATCATGCTCAACGGCAGCCCGGCCAGTCCCGGCGAATTCCCGCCGGGGCCGGAAATAAGCGCGGTGATCAACCCGTTGGATCAGCAAATCAGGCAGATCCGCGCGTCCTGCATCGAGCATGAGGGCGTTGTCTCGGCCGTAAGAAATAACGGCGGACAGAAAGAAATTATCCTGGCGGGAACCCCCGGGGCCTTCCGGGTTTCCCGTGAGGCAGTTTATTCCTATGAAGATAATTACACTGGTATTGAGACTACGGACATGCCTTTCGGCACAGGCGCCCTGGATGAATTAGCGGAGCTCCTGCCGGGCATGCCGGTGCGCCTGCGACTGGCGCCTTCCAGCGGGGAAGCGCAGTACCTGGCCGTGAAGCGCTGGGTGATCCTCGGCAAGGTGCGCGAAATTAATAACGGCAGTGAAATAAGAAGTGAAATAACAATGGAGAACGGGGATTCCTTTAAAATTATGCCGGGCGCCCAGGTGATCAAAAACAAGGAAATTTCCGGTCTGGATCAGCTTGGAGCGGGGGACCTGATTACGGCCGTAATCTTGCCGGATACCAGAGAGGCTATCGGCCTGGTGGCTTTCAGCGATATTATTTACGGCAAGGCTATCGAATTTAGCAAAAAAAGCGGCGCTTTCTACCTGTTGGACGACGACGGCGGCTACCGCTCACTTTATTTGCCGGCGGACGCCCTTGTTTACCGCTGGGGGGTGCGGGCGCCCACGGACACCATAGCCGCAGGCAGCCGGGTTAGGGTAATTACAGACGCGGCAGGCGGGGTGGTGTGGCGGCTGGATGTGGCGGATACGTTTTTTGCCGGGGGAGCGTTGGAGAGTTGCGATGAAATATCCGGCATTATGACCATGAAAGGCGCCGCGCAGTACCGCCTTTGCGGCGCGACCCGTTTTTACAAAAACGGGTACCCGGTGCTGCCCGGGGACCTTCTGCCGGGTGAGCAGGTTGAGGTGGAGTACGCCTCGGCCCCGCTCCCCACCGGCAATGTGCTGCTGTCCGTCAACGCCCGTTCCGGCGCAGCGCCGCCGCTGCTGCTGGCCTCCGCAGTCGTCCTGCAGGACCGGCGGGTTATCCGCGGCAGGACGAGCGCCGGCGCGGATGTCTATATATGTGGCGGAGACGGCGCCAGGCAGGCGGTGTCCGTGGACGCGGAGGGGCGGTTTGACTTTTTCCTGCCGGCGGACAACCGGGAGGAATACACCTTCACCCTGACGGCCATCGACGGACGGACGAAAGGCGTTACCGCCAGAACGGCGACCCTGCCGGCGGCCGAAGGCAGCGGCGCAAACAACATTGCGGCAATAGTCAACGAAGTGATTGGGCAGTCCCGGGCGGATATGCTAAAATATGGGGAAACCCCGGGCGACCCGCCGCTTACCCGCGTTGAGGCGGTAACTGTGCTGGCGCGGCTGCTGCACTGGCCGGGGTCCGGCGCCGGGGGGCTGTCCTTCGCGGATCAGCCGGAGATCCCGGCCGCCTTCCGTCCAGCCGTGGCCGAAGCGGCGGCCCGGGGGGTTGTCAAGGGCTATCCGGGCGGCGGCTTTTATCCCACGGCTGTCCTCACCCGGGCCGAGGCGGCGGTAATGTTCGCCGCCGTCCTGGATGATCTGGGGCTTAATGTTGAAGAAAATACGGTGTTGTCTTTTGCAGACGCCGGGGATATACCGGCCTGGGCGCTCGAAGCAGCGGGCCGGGGCGCCGCCGCCGGAATTTTTGACAGCCGCGCGGACGGATCGTTTGGGCCGGCGCAGCCTGTCGCGGCAGCAGAGATGGAAATGCTTTTGGAACGGCTGTTGGATTGCCTGTACCGCAGTTGGGCCGGGTAAGAGGAAATAAATTAAAGAGTAATCGTCGATATCCAAATAAAATTCAGGCCGCGCTTAAAGTGCGGCCTGAATTTTATTTCATATTTTACTGTTCTTAATGGTTTATAAAAGCTGTTTTATCTGCCCTCCAGCCACAACGTGATTACCCGCATGCCGGACTCAGCCCGCCAGGCGTCCAGCAGTTGCCGGCACGCCGCCGCCTGGGACTGCAGCCCCTGCCGTTCCGTATCGTCCCGCGCCCCGCTCAGGCGGTTCTGCAGGTCGTTATACTGGATCACAGTCTCATTGTAAGAACGGGTGACATTGTTGCTGGCGTCTTCCCTGTCAAGCAATGTCCCTATCCCGGCCAAATCGGCGACCAACCCAGGGGCCTTGTCGGCAGCCACGGTAAGCCTGAGCATCACATCATTTTTACCTTCCGGGAACACCTGGGTCGCAGCTCCGGCGCCGGCCGCCATGGCCACCGACCTTGCCCTGGTCTCAGCCAGATCGGCGACGGACACCTTCAAAACGGTGCTGTTTATTCTCAGTTCACTGCTCAAAAGCGCAAGTGGGCCATCGGTGGCGGGTACGTCAGTGACTACGGCGCTGCCGCCGGTGCCAGGCGCCCCGCTTTGCGCGGTGTTGCCCGCGGGGTTTTCCGGCTGGGATTCGTCTGGCGCAGCCGGAGGATCTCCGGCAGGTTCGGCGAAAAGATCCCCCTGCGGCGGAGCGCCGCCGGGATCCGGAAGCGTTCCGGGCGCCGTCCCGCCGGGGCTATCGTTTACCGTTGGCGACGGCGCATAGACAATCGTTTTTTCCGTACCGGCTATTTTCAGACCGGCGTTGACGCCCGCAGATCCGCCTGCCAGCAGCAGTATTGCGGCGGCCGCGGCCACAGCCCTGCGCCAGGCCTCCGGCAGGCGCCATAAAACAGGCCGGCGTTCAGAGCGTAACTTATCCATTACCAGGCCGCACAGTTCCGGCGGCGCTTCCACAGCCTCCCGGCCCATTTCCCGCAAAGCGCCGGAGAGCCGCCTGCCCAGCGCCAGTTCCCGGGCGCAAGCCCGGCAGCCCGCCAAGTGTTCGGCCAGTTCGTTGTTTTCTTTGTTTGCCGGCGCCCCGTCCAGTTGGAGCGATATTAAAATATGAGCGTTACGGCAATCCATCCATGATCACCTGCTTTCCCTGCCGGCGGGTGGAGCTTCTCCAGCCTCCCGCGCCAAATCCGTCATTCTGCGCCGCATGGCCCCGCGCGCCCGGCTGAGGCGGGATTTTACCGTCCCCAGCGAGCAGCCCAGCATCCGCGACACTTCCTCGTAGCTGTAACCCTCTATTTCCCTCAGCACCAGCACCGCCCGGTGCTCCTCTGAAAGATCCCCCAGCGCCGCCCGCACCAGACCGCGGTATTCTTTTTCTTCCAGCATCTGAAGCGGGTCGCCGCCGTCGCCCGCTATTTCGCGGCTGACCTCGCTCCCGTCTCCGCTCTGGTAGGGTTCGTCCATGTAGTATAAAGCCTGGCGGGCGCTGTTTTTGCGCCGCAAATTCAGCCACATGTTCACGGCGATGCGGTGTATCCAGGTGCCGAAATCCGCTTCGCGGCGAAAACTCCCCAGCGACCTGTACGCCCTGATGAAGGTTTCCTGGGCCAGGTCCTGGGCGTCGGCGTGGTTGCCCGCGAGATGGACACACAGCGCATAGACCTTATTTTCATAAATTCGCACCAGTTTCTCAAAGGCGTCCAGGTCATTATTTTGCGCCTTTTTCACCAGTACCCTGATGTCATCCACAGGGAAACACTCCTACAATGCAGAGGATCTCCCCCGTTTACCTGTTAGACACAGGCCGGCCGCTAAAAGTTCCCGGCTGGGGGAGACCCGTATAATATTTTTATCCCAGCTTATCAAATGATATCATACGCGCCCGGCCCGCACAATCAGGCAGAAATATTTCACAGGCCGCATATGGTCTAATGAAGCGAAACCGGCCGCGGGCCGAGGCGTTTAAAATAATCGACTCAAATAATTAAAATATTTTCACCAGCCATGGAACTTTTGGCGCAGACTGGCTGTCTAACTAATCAGGCGGCAAAGGTGGAAAGATAAACATGCCCGGCAGGATTTTGCCTGGCCGTGTAGAAAATGTCTTTTTATCGTTGCCTGACCAGTTGACACGGTAACGACCAAATTGTGGCAGCGCCCGCAGCAATATTCGCAGCAACGGCCTTTGAAAATTTTATTATCCTGTTAAGGGGGGGATGAAAAGGTTTCATTAAAGAGGGCTAATGGGTAACATCCGAAAACAACCCGAAGATTTAACAGAAGGAAAAATATTAGGAGGGAAATAAGTAGTGAAACTCAGAAAAACTAGGAAAATGGTATCGATCCTGGTAACCCTGTCCATGCTGCTGGTCCTGCTGGTGCCCCTGGCAGCTCCGGCGGGCGCCTACAGCGTCAACCGCGCCAGCAAGGTTGTGTCTGTTGACGACGATTGGAACGGCGACACCGGCGTGATATTCGAAGTAAAAGAAGACAGCAAGTGGGTTGACGACTTCCTGCCCGGCGATACGTTCGAACTGATCCTGCCGGACGGCGTGAACTGGAACGGCGCCGCGGCGACTGGCATAACAGGCCCGGCCACTGCGGAAATTATCAGCGACCAAATTATGGAGCTCACCTTTACCGCCGCCTGTGATTCCAACAATGTGGACACAGTTGCGGTGCCGATGGACATCGAAGTTGACGGCGCTACCGGCGACATCACGGTCGAAGTGGATCCGCTGGATGCCGGCGTGTCTTCCGGCGTCTATGTGTTCGCCCGCGTATCGGGTGACGCCACCACCGCCAGGGCTCTTTCCGTTAAAACCATCGGCGACCCCGGTGTGGGCGGCGACATCCGCATTGAGGAAGCTGCCGTGGGTTCCCTGGGCAATGGTTCCCAGTACATCAAGTTAAAGCTGCCTACCCGTTTTAAATGGGACAGCAGCAAGAACGCTACCGCGCAGGTCAGCTTCTCCGGCGGCTTCAGCGGTATGACAGTGGGTAGCAAGAATGTGGCGGACAACGAATATTTCGCGGAATATGACGACAACACCATGTACATTTATTTTGACCCGGCATCCGGCAGGACCACCCGGGGCATGATCACCGTCAGCACCCCGATCAACCCCGACAAGGACGCCAACTACGGCGAGGTTGAGGTAAGTATCTCCGGTTCCGAGGCTGACGACCACGACGTCGTGGTGGCCAATTACGCCGACTACAGTGTGGACGTGACGGTTGGCTCGGTTAAAGAGATCAAGGCCGGCAAGTTCAACCAGGAACTGAAAACCATCACTATCGAAGAGAACGTGTCGGGCACCTTGCTTCCCAACCGGGATATCACCCTGGTATTCCCGGAATGGGTCAAGATCACCAAGGCTTCCTACAGTACTACAAGCATTGCTAAAGCCGACGTTAACCTGGGTACCGTTGACGGCACCGACAACGAGCTTGATCTTTCTATTAATAAAGCGACTAGCGGGACCAACAAAGCCAAAATAAAAATCGACCTTGAAATTTCTGTCGAAGGCAACAAGTCAGGCGATATTGAAATGACGGTCGAGGGCGCAAAAGCCGGCATCCCTGAAGACATCAGCCTGGTGGTAGGCAATGCCGTCGCCCTGGTCACCGCTGAAGCTGACGCCAATAATGACGTCAAGATCGGCGTGCAGGCCCAGGAAATCGGCGACATTACCATAACCGAGCTGGTTAAAGAAGCGATAAGCGCAACTCCCAACGGAACCATCAATAAAAATGTTAGCTTGACCCTGCCCGAGGGCGTTTTCTTCTCCGCCAAGCCCAAGGTGGAGGTAACCGAGGGCAACCTGGACATCAAATCAGACAACATCGGCCTGGCGGCCACTGCCGGCGGCACTGCTGACGGCGTGCTGAACATCCCCATCAAAGGAGACAGCACCAAGATTTCTACAATCACCCTCACCGGGGTGAAGGTAACCGTCGACCGCACCGTGCCCACAGGCGACCTGATGCTTAAGGTCGGCGGCGGCGCGATCATTGAAAACGCGAAAGGCAACGTAGGCTGGCTCAATGGCGCTAAAGCCAGTGGCAATTCCAGCAACGTTGACGAGGGCGAATTTGACACCGGCACTGCCGTTAAAATCAAAATAGCCAACATCGTCACCCCGGCGCCCGGCGAAGTAAGCGGCGTCTCCGTATTCACAATCGGCTCGACTACCTTCACCGTGAACGGCGTTGAGAAAACCATGGACGTCGCTCCGTACATCAAAGGCGACCGCACCTACATTCCTGTCAGGTTTGTAGCCCAGGCCGCCGGCGTAGCCGACAACAACATTATCTGGAACGAAGCTGACCAAAGCGTCATCCTGATTAAAGGCGACCGCGTGGTCAAGCTGGTCATCGGCAGCACGCAGCTGATGATCAACGGCGTTGCCGTTGCCATGGACGTGGCTCCCGAAATCGTGGATCCGGGCCGGACCATGCTGCCGCTCCGCGCGGTAACGCAGGCTCTCGGCTGTGTAGTAACATGGGATGCCGCGACGCAGGCCGCAACTGTAGAACTGTAAACGGCTGACATCAAAAAACCGGGTTCCTGCTGGAACCCGGTTTTTTCCTATAAAAAACGCCCGTGCGCTTGAAAGGATCTTGACGAACCTGCCGTAGGAAATTATACTCTAGTCAGTAGATAGTTAACCAATTTAACAAATATGATCGAGGCAGGGTGGTATTTCTATGAGAAAAATTATTTTAATACTGACAATGGCGGCTTTTATATGCCTGACGGTTATGCCGGCCTGGGCCAGGGAGCCGGCCGCGCCTGAACTGAGCCTGAACGACGCCGTGGCCAGGGCGCTTAATTTCAGCAAGACAGTCAAAAAGGCGGCCAAGCAGGCGGACCTGGCGGAACTAGAAAGGGACCAGAAGGAAAAAGACCTTGGTTATATTACCGGGGGAGCCACCGGCGAGCCGGCGGGGGAAAGCGCGTATGCCGGCCTCCTGTCGGCAAACCTGACCTGGCGCATATCCGAGCGCGGCCTGACAACGGCCCAGGACGCCCTGACCCTCAGTGTCTGCAACAAGTACTGGGCTGTTCAGTTGGGCGAGGTCAACGTGCGGGTGGCGGAACTGTCCCTGAAACAGGCCGGCCTGGACCTGAGCAAAGCCAGGGCCTACCACGCGGTGGGCCTGACGGCGGCGGACGCCCTGCTGGCCGCGGAGACAAAACAGGCATCGGCCAAATATTCCCTGGAAAAAGCGCAGAACGATCTGTCCGCCGCCTATACGGCTTTCAACCAGACGGTCGGCCTGTGGGCGGAGGACAGGCCCGTGCTCACGGAAGAGCTGAGCTTTACGACCATGGACGATGTCAACCTGGAGGTACTGGTGGCCAGGGCGCTGGACAACAGCCCCACAGTATGGCAGGCGGACCGGAGGGTGGAAATGCAGGAGATCCTGCAGGACCTGATGTTTTATACCGGCTCGTACCAGCCTTATGACGCGCGGGAGATCGAATTGGGCCAGACGGAGCTGGACGCGCTCAGCGCCAGGGAAGCGACGGAGCTTTTAACCCGCAACATGTATTACGCGGTGCGCTCCCTGGAGGTCAGCTACCCGGCCGCCGAGCAGGCGCTTAAGCTGGCCGGGGAAAATCTGCGCGTCGGGCAGGCCAAGTACCAGGTGGGCATGGCGACCCAAGCCGAGGTGGCCGCTCTGGAAACAGCGCTGGCCCAATCCAGCCAGGGCTTGCTGGAACTGATGAAAAACCACGCCTATTACGTCCTGGCGCTGGAAAAACCATGGGCCGCGTAAAGATTGTTTGGGTTTGCGTTAAAACAATAATAATTGAAGGACGGAAACCCCGCTCTCGCGAACGGGGTTTCCGGTTGATTGGGGACAAATGGCAACACGCTAAAAAAGGATGTCCTGATTTGGTCTAGAATATCCCTTTATGGTTTAATAAGCGATATTGGCATAATGGAGGCCCAACGTATGAAAATGAAAATTAAATATTTCATGCTTTTCTTTATTACAATTATCTTGTTGGCCGGATGCGGCAAGAGCGGCACAATTAACACCTTTTACGAGAACCCAAACGCAAAAAAAACAATAACGGATGCGGAAGAATTTAAAAAAACGTACAGTGATTGGGCCGGCCGGCTGGCAAGTGTCGCCGATAGTACAGGCCGGGCTTACAATGAATGGTCGTCGGGCCGGATCGGTACTGATGAGTTTGCGGCCGAAACCCGTGAGCTGTACAAAGAAACCAAGCGATTGAAAACTGAAAACAGCTACAATATTGTTTTTAGCCTGAGTGAAAGCGACCGGGAGCTGGTAGATTACGATTTGGTGACCGGCGCGTATAATAAAGCGCTAATTCAGATGAACGATTTTCTATATTTATTGCCGACACTGGAAGAAGAACAGGTCAAGGAGGCTTATGAATATACCGGCGAAATTGTTGAGGACGAATTAGACAATGTTAAAAGGGCTCTGAAGATATAACATAAAGGGCCCGCCCTCCGGTGAACCGCTTCGGGGGCGGGCCTTTGACAATAATAATATGGCTTTTTAAAACAGCCTTTATTTCTCGTATTCAATAACAACGGATTTGCTTTGTTCGTCCCAGGAAACAATCGCCCCAAAGGCTTCCGCCACCCAGCGGGCCGGCAGGAACACGCGGCTGTCACGGATTTGGGGCGGCACGTCCATGGTTACGGGCTGCTTGTTGACTGTCAGTGTGCGGCTGCCCACGATTACTTTTACCTCGGTCTTGTTTTTGGTGAAGGCGGCTTCGTTTTTGGTCCCGTCCCACCGGATGCCGTCATCGCTAATCCCCAGCGCGTAGGCCAGGTAGCGCAGAGGCACAAAGGTCCTGTCGCCGTCGATGAAGGGAACGGTGTCCATGAGCCAGTCGCTCTGGCCGATGGTGTAAGAGCTTTTCCCGATCACAAACGACGCTTTGGCCCGTTGAGCCGGCTGGATATAATTGATTACCCCGTATACGCCGTCACCGGCGCCGGCCAGCAGTTTGCCGCCGGGCAGGACGGCCAGGGTGTTAAACTCGCGGCCGTCAGCATAATCCGCGGAAACCCCATGGGATTTCCAGTCAACCAGGGTGTTAACGGCTGTAAAGACACGTCCCTCCCTGTCCAGCGCGTAAATGACCCGGTCTGACTTATAGGCGGGAGAAAAGGCCAGGTCGGCCAGGTAACTGCTGCTTCCTATGCCGGTCATGCGCTCCTGCCAATATTTGCCCCCGTCATAAGAAACACTGACGCTCTTGTTATTGGTTATGGAAAGGATCATTTTATCGCTCGCGTATTCCGGTGAAACATAAAATTTATTCGACCTTAAAATAGAACTGACATTCTCCCACGTATGCCCGTAGGTTATGCTTTGTGAAATAATATCGGTTTCATTTTCCCTGGTATAAACCAGCCCGTCAGGTGTGCTTTCCAAAAACTCACCCGCCTCGGTAAACCCCGTGTCCTGCCAAAAGTAGCCGGGGCTCTCCGCCCGCAGTAAGAGCCACTGGTCCCTGTCGAAATAAACGGGTTTAACCGCAATCACCGTGCCATTGCTCAAAACCGTAAAGTTTGCGGTATCTGCCGGCGCGTCGCATATTTTTTCCCAGTCGCCCTGCGCCAGCGTGTTGTATTTGTAAATAGCCAGGTTATTCCGGTCGGCCCCCTGCATGATATAGATGTTCTTGTTCTGTTCTACCCTGAGAATCCAAACCGGCGTAGCGTTTGTTTTGTTCCAGTTTTCGCCCTCGTCGATACTCAGATAAAGGTCTTTGTCAACCAGCGCGAATAAACTGTGGTCCTTTTCATAACCGGGGGAAATATAAATTTTGCTTTCGGAGTCAAAACCGAGCTTGCTCCATCTAAGCTCCGCGCTCGCCGTGCCGGCGCTTGCGGAGAATACTATGATCATCAAGACAATCAAACTCAAAATCCGTTTCATAGTCATACCTCCTAAAAATTGTTTTGAGAAACAAAAAAACTTTCCTCCTTTTTAAAAACTTGTTTTATTTATATTATAAAGCAAGTTGCGGCGGAAGGGTATCTATATATAGAAAAAACATACAAGACATGCATACTGTTACAGAACAACCCTTCCCATTTTATATAAGTTTAGACATCTATAAATTGTTTTATAGGAATTAAATAGTATAATTGAGGCAGGGGTAAAATTTATCTGATTGGGGGAAATCTTATGAGAATCAGGAGGGCAGCTTTTGCTGCAGCGGCCATTTTGCTGGCAACTGCCGCGATAATGTTTTCGGCGGCCGGCGCCGGGGCTGTGGCCATCTATGAACCATCCGGGGTAAGGACCGTGCGCGCTTATTATGTGAACGATCTCGGCAGAATTAGCGGACAGTTTACTCCGGGTACCCTGCAAAAAGGTGATTTTGCCTTTTTGAGGCTGCCCGACGGCTTTATCTGGACGACGGCAAACATAAACTCCGATCAAACAGAAGCAGCCGCTGCCTGCCAGACCACGGAGGAATGGAACACAATCGAGGCCCCGCCGGACTATGTGAAATACGGCGCAAGTAATTATATCATGGTCCCCGCCAAGCTCTCCGGTAATGACAACGGTCTTTTTAAGGGTCCAACGCCTGTGCTGCGCTTTACCCGGGTCAGCGACAATGAAGTCTTGATGGAAGTGGTGGAAGACCTTGATCCGGCTCTGGAATGCCGCCTCGATATTTACGCCGGACGAGTGTATGTGGATAAAGGCCATGGCGAGTACGTTTCCCTGACCATAGACGCCCCGGCTGATTCGGGATTTGACAGCCACCCAAGTCTTTACAACAGGCTGGAGTGTGAAGATATACCCCCGGTTTATACGGGGGTCCCAGGGCAGAAAATCGGCGCGCTGGTTATTCACGAAGCAGAAGCCGGCCGCTTTAAAGAAGGCCAGGTTTTGACCCTGGAGTTGCCGGAAGGCGCCAGGTGGGGCAAGCTTGCCGCGGACAGCGCCCAAAATATAACATTAAAGGGAACGATTAGCGCAGACGGCCGGACGGCAGAATTTTGGTTATCCGGGGAATCCGTTACGGCCGCGAATTTAGTATTAAGGGACATGGAAGTGGCCCTTGAGCCGGGTCTGGCAGGACGGTTAAAAATTAGAGCAGACGGCAGCGCCGGCCTGTCGGGCGAGCTAACCGTGGCCGAAATTGTGAATCCCGCCGCCTTATTTACCGTGGGCAAAAATGAATTTGAAATCAACGGCGTTAAAAATACCATGGACGCCGCCCCTTATGTTAAAGACGACAGGCTTTACCTGCCGGTGCGCTATATTGCCGGGGCCGTAGGGGTTGCCGATGACGATATCATCTGGAAACAGGACGATCAGAGCATAGAGATTAGAAAAGCTGGCAGGGTGGTTAATCTTGAAATTGGCAGTAACATGATGTATGTAGATAACGCCCCGGTTCAGATGGATACCACTCCTGAAATTGTCGCCCCGGGCAGGGCTATGCTGCCTCTGCGCTGGATCACCGAGGCTCTTGGCTGCGACATATACTGGTACGAAACTGGTCAAAGCGCCTTTGTTTTGGGACCGGACGGCCGCTAAGCATTTTTGCCGATATTACTTCCTCTGATGGATTTATCAAAAAGCCCTATTCGGGCTTTCTCTTTTTAAAAAAGGTTATGCCCCGGGCTTTGTCGAAGAAACAGTTTTGTACGTGTAGTAATTCTTTTCGGGGTATAAAATATGCTGCGGCAGAAGACTGAGGGGAGCATTGTTTTCCTGGTTTCCCTGGTTCTGTTTTTTTTCATATCCAATTCGCTGGCACTGTGGTATGTCTTTCACCAGATGGGTTTTGATCAAAATTTTCGCTTTGAGGACGGCGCCCATGTAAAAAGCGACATTCTGGATCTCTACGTGGAATACGTGGCCGGGCAGGGCGGGTATAAAATCGCCGTGGTCGGCGACTCTGTCGTCCAGGGGGCCGGCGTGGCGGAAAGGGGACAGACAATTACCGCCTACCTGCAGGACGAGCTGCGCGGCGGCTATTTAAAGAAGGCCCGGGTGTTCAATTTCGGGCTGCCGGGCGGGCGGCCCGCCGATCTTTACATGACTGTCAAAAAGCTGCACGAGGCCGGAGCGGCGCAGATGGTCGTGGTCAACATCTCCTACCCCTTTTTTTCCTATGAAATGACCAAAACCCCCCTTCTTTATTTTAAGGTCTGGTCGCCCGGCTTGTCCGAAAACGAGAAGAAAGAGCTCAAGGTGCCGGCCGGTGTGTCCCCTCCGCCTTTAGCGCAGACAGCGGACGTTGGCGCGGCCGGCGCCCTGGGGCCGCAAACAGCGCCCGGCGAGGCGGAGCCTGCAGACTCTGATTTAGAAAAAGATATCCAAAAAACCATCAGCCGTTACTGGGCGGTCTACCGCTTCAGGCAGGAGCTGAACCGCTACCTGTTCGGCGGTCCGCCGGCGGTCCGGGCCAGGGCTTACCTCGACCTGGTTCTGCACGGCGTTGCGCTTGACGCGGCGCAGCCGGCTGAGGAATTCCCGGAGGAGGAGCCCCTCTCTGAGAAGGACAAGCCGGAAAACAAATACAAAATTTGGACCGGCTTCCCCTGGAGCGATGCGGACCGACAGCACCTGAAAAACGTCTTTAACATCAGCGAAAAAGACAACGTCAATTTCAAATATTACCGCCTGCTGTGCCGCTACTTGGCGGAAAACGACATCCCCGCCGTAATTTTCCTCAGCCCGGTGAACCACGGCCTGATGCGGCAATACGGCCTGCTGGACTACGGTTCTTACAGCGCTAATACCGCCGATATCAAACAGGTGGCGGACGACAGCGGCATCCTGTTTTTGGATTACCAGGACGCTGTGCCGCCGGATCTTTTCCACGATTCCCTGCACCTGCTTGACGGGGGCAACGCCCTTACCGCCGGGTTGCTGCGCCGGGACCTGGGGCCTTTGATTGGGGGCGCGGGCAGCCAATGATTTTTAATACCTGGGTGTACGGCGCTTTTCTGATGGGTTTTTTCATCCTATACTGGCTTGTCCCCCCCAGGGGCCGCGTGGCGGTGCTGCTGGCCGGCGGCCTGGTCTTCTACACCTACTATTTGCCCGCCCACACATTGCTCATCGCCGGGTTGATCCTGGTCACTTACGGCCTTGGGTCGCTCATGGACAGGGTGAAAACAAACGGCACGGGCGGCGGCGGGCAATGGGAGGGGCATAGCCCCGGCGCAGCCTGGTACACTCTGAAAACCCGGGACGGGGGCGCGCCGTTAGAAGGTTTTTTAAACAAAAAAACGATCCTGGTTTTGTCGCTGGTCCTTTGCCTGGGGGTCCTGGCTTATTTTAAATACCTGAAGATGCTGGCGGCCACCTTTGACGGCCTGATTCTGCTGCTGCGCTTCGGCGCTCCCTATCAGCTCCCGGATATCGTCATTCCGCTGGGTCTTTCGTTTTTTATTTTCGAATTCGTCCATTACCTGGCGGAGGTCTACAAGGGCGCGATTCCCCGGGGCAGCTTGCTTGAATATGCCTCCTTCGGGCTTTTCTTCCCCACCCTGGTGGCCGGCCCGATCAAAAGGTTTGGGCCTT